>NZ_JBHUWC010000232.1:0-5396 GCF_042670225.1 Isoptericola sp. NPDC057191
GTCCGTGAGGACGGGCCGGGACCCGCAGGGGTGGATCGGGTCAGGAGGCCTGACCGGCGTCGATCTCGTCCTGCGTCCAGTAGCCGCTGTCCACGAGCTCGGACTGGATGTTGTCCTTGTAGACGGTGACGACGTCGAGCAGGTAGGACGGCACGACCTTCTTGCCGTTGTCGTACGTCTTGGTGTCGTTCGCCTCGGGCTCCTTGCCGTCGATGAACGCCTTCGCCGCGACGACCGCCTGGTCGGCGAGCAGACGCGTGTCCTTGAAGATCGTGGACTCCTGCACGCCGTCCTGGATCAGCTTGACCGACGCGATCTCGGCGTCCTGACCGGTGACGACCGGCAGACCGTCCTTCATCGTCGGGCCCATGCCCACGCCCTGGAGCGCGGTGATGATGCCGCGGGAGATGCCGTCGAAGGGCGACAGGACACCGTCGAGCTTGGTGTCACCCGAGTACGTGGAGGTCAGCAGGTTCTCCATGCGGGCCTGCGCGGCCTCCTGCGACCAGCGCAGCGTCGCGGCCTGCTCGATGTCCGTCTGCTTCGAGGGGACCACGATGGACCCGTCGTCCATGAACGGCTTGAGGGTGTCCATCGCGCCGTCCCAGAAGAAGTGCGCGTTGTTGTCGTCCAGCGAGCCGGCGAAGAGCTCGATGTTGAACGGGCCCTTCTCGTCGGTGGCCTTGCCGTCCTTGTCGGTGAGGCCCAGGCCGAACAGGAGCGCGTTCGCCTGCGCGACGCCCACCTTGTAGTTGTCGAACGACACGTAGAAGTCGACGTTCTCGCTGTCGCGGATGAGCCGGTCGTAGGAGATGACCGGGATGTTCTGCTCGGCCGCCGACTCGAGCTGGCTCGTGAGAGCCGTGCCGTCGATGGCCGCGATGATCAGGAGGTCAGCCCCCTGGGTGATCATCTGGTCGATCTGCTGGGTCTGGGTGGGGATGTCGTCGCCCGCGAACTGCAGGTCGACCTTGTAGCCGGCCTTCTCGAGGCCCGACTTCACCGCGTCGCCGTCGGCGATCCAGCGCTCCGAGGTCTCCGTCGGCATCGCGACGCCGACCTTGATCTCGTCGTCACCGTTGCCCACGGCCTGGCTCTCGCCGTCGGAGCTGCTTCCTGCGCCCCCGCCGCTGCATGCGGCCAGGGACAGCGCCAGCGCCACACCAGCGGCGATCGCGCCCATCTTCTTGCCGAGTCGCATCCTCGCGCTCCTTCTCGTCTTCGAGGGTCCACCGGCTGCGACCTTCGCCACCGGCGTCCGGGCCCCCGAGAACTGCCTCGAGGTGCCGGTCCGTCATCCAGGGTGCTGTCTTCGAGACTCAAAGTCAAAGCATCGACCGCGGGAAGCCATAACGATCGGGTCACGGCCCCGAATCTGGGGCAAATCTTGAGGAAAATCAGCGCTCACCAGGCGTGGGACCGCCCGATTGCGAGGGCAGAGGGCCTGCTTCGGTTCCCGAAGTCAACCAAACGGGCGACGACCGCTCAGCCGGCGAACGCCGCGAACCGGTCCAGGACGGGCTCCCACCCGGCGTCGTAGGCGCCCCGCGCCTGCTCCCCGTCGGGCCGCCGGCCCCAGCCCGAGTGCACGAGCTCCACCTCGGTGCCGGACCCGGTCGCCCGGAAGCTCACCTCGACCCGCGTGGCCTGCGACTCCGGCGTCCCCGGGTGCCACGTGAACGCGACGCGGCGCGGCGGGTCCCACGCCGTCACGGTGCCCCAGACGGCGGCGCTGCCGTCGGGGAGGGTCTCGACGACCCGGCCGTCGATGCCGGGCTCCACCACCACGTCGCCGGCCTCGGCGCGGCCCACGGAGTGGGTGGCGAGGGGCCACCACCGGCCCATGTCGTCGGTGAAGGCGCGGAACGCGGCCTCGGGTCCCGAGCTGAGGGTGACGGTCTTGCGCAGCACGTCGTCGGTGGACATCACGACACTCCTTCGCCGGCGCCACGAGGGCCGGTCCCTCCCGCGGCGGCGGCGCCGTGGCCGCCGCGGGCGTCCGCGTGCGCGGCGAACGCACCCAGCACGTCGGACCAGAAGCCGTCGAGCCACCCCCGCAGGACCTCGAAGCCGGACGGCTCGAGGCGGTACACGTGGCGGGTGCCGACGGTGTCGAAGGCGACGAGGCCTGCGGCGTGCAGCACCCTCAGGTGCTGGGAGACGGCCGGCCGGCTCACGGGCAGGTCGGCGGCGAGCAGGGCGACGGACGCCGGCCCCGCGGCCAGGCGACGCACGACCGCGCGCCGGGTCGGGTCACCGAGCGCGTCCAGCACGCCGTCGTGCGAGGTCGCCATGATCGGTAAGTTACGCCTTACCGATCATGGCGACAACCCCCAGGGTCTGCTCAGCCGCGCACCACGAACCGGTCGACGTTGATCTCCGTCCCCGACCCGGTCCCGGTCCCGGTCGACCGCAGGGTGATCGTGTGCTCCCCCGGCTCCAGCGCGCCGCTGGACCAGATCAGCTGGTTCCCCACGCGCTGCTTCCCGTAGAAGTCGGCAACACCGGCCTCGACGCCGTCCACGAGCACCGTCGCGACGCCCTGGTTGGACGCGCGCAGCCCGTAGAGGTCGGCAGACGTCCCCACGAACCGGAAGTCCACCGCGTCACCGGCCACCGCCGTCGAGGTGACCGACGAGTGGTACAGGCCCGTCCTGTTGATGCAGCCGGGGCAGCTCGTCCAGCCGTCGCCCCGATAGTCGAGCCGGCCGAGGCCGACGCCGGTCTCCCGGTCGTCCACCGAGCTGTCGTGCCCGCGGCCCGGGACCACCTCGAGGGCGTCGAGCCCCACCCACCCGGTCCCGGCGACCTCGACGCGCAGCGTGTGCGGCCCGTCGGTGAGCACGGGGGTACGCCACCGCACGACGGTGTCGGCCCCTGCCCGCGCGAACGAGATCCGCTCGGGCGCGTTGCCGTCGATCGACACCAGCCCGTCGCCGCCCTGCGGGCTGCGAGCGCCGACCAGGGTGGCCTGCGTCCCGTCGAACGCGACGGTGGCGACGTCACCCCGCCGGTCGCTCCCGCTGACCGTCCTGCCTGCCGCCGAGCGCACCTGGGGGTACGTGAAGCCCCCGCACCGCCCCGGGCGGCCCGCGCAGTGCGTCCAGTCGCCGGCGTAGCGGGCGGCCGCCGCGGCGTCGTCGACGCCGACGACCGGGTCGAGCGGCTCGATCGCGAGGTCGGCGAACTGCGTCGCCGAGTAGTCACCCGAGAGGCCGGCCATGCCGCTCACCCAGGTCGCGTCGGTCACCGAGCCGACGGTGTCGCCGTCGACCGAGGCCGTGATCACGCTCCCGTCGAAGGCGAGCCCCAGCCGGTGCCAGCCCGTCCCGGCGTCGCCGAGGGTGCCCGTCGCGAGCTCGACCCACGACCGGCCGCCGGGCGCACCGCGGCCGATCGACCAGGTGCCGTCCGCCTCCAGCGCGAACCCGTACCCGTTCGGCACGGGCTGCATCGCGTCGTTCGACACCCGCCCGAGCACCTGCGCCTCGCCCCCCGGGCGGACGTACGCGTCGACGCCCACCGCGTAGTCGGCCCAGTCGAGGTCGCCGACGATGCCGGCGGGCTTCTTCCACGCCGCCCAGGAGATCGAGGGCCGCGGCGCGACCTGCGTGAGGCACGTGCCCTGGCGGGGCGCCGCGCACGGACGCTCCTCGTACGCCCCCTCCATCTGGGAGAAGTAGGAGGTCTGGCCGCTCGCCCCGCCGCTGGCGAGGGAGCTCCGGTACGGGAACGGGAACGCCGAGTCGGCCTGGCCGGTGGCGTCGCCGTGGCTCTGCCCCTGCGTGGTGGTCACGGTGACGAGGGCGTCGGCGGGGACCGTCACGGTGTACGTGCCGTCGGCGGCAGGGACGAGGTCCGGCTCGCGCACGAACTGCTCGTCCGCGGTCGTCTGCCACACGTGCAGGTCGCCCGCGTCGAGACCACCGGTGACCGACAGCGTCACCTTCCGAGGTCCGGCAGCGTCGATCGACTCGATCACGGTGCTCCAGTCGCCGCCGTCGTCCGAGCGACGGGTCACGAAGCTGCCCTGGGTCTTGTCGGTGGCGTCGAGGTACCCGGACGCCGTGTCGACGTAGCGCCAGCCGGGCTGCGCGAACTGCGCGGTGTGCGCCATGGCCCAGATCGCCGACTGCACCTGGTACGCGCCGGACCACGGGGTGTTCGCCCGCATGAGTCCCGCGTCGGAGATGCTCAGCCCCTCGTAGTACGAGGTGAGGAGGTTCCAGATGTTGACGCCGGTGATGCGGCCCTCGATGTAGGCGTGGTTGAGCAGCGACGGCAGGGACTTGGCCGAGCCGCCGTAGCCCCACTCGGCCGACCACGGGCCACCCTCGGAGATCCACAGCGGCTTGCCGAGCGCCTGGGCCGTCGCCGAGCTCGGACCGAAGGAGTAGTGGTTCCCCAGCACCCCGACGGCGTCGGCCAGCTCGGGGTCCGCGGCCATGTCGGCGGCGATCTGCCACTCGCCCTTCACGGCCGCCTGGTCGGCGCCGACGATCCGGACGTCCTCGTGACCCGCGGCGTCGAGCGCCTTGCGGAACTCCTTGACCCACGGGATGTCGTAGTCGCGCTCGTTGCGCAGGCCCATGTTGTCGATGTGCAGCCCGTGCTGGTCGGCGCAGTCGAGCCAGCTGAGGAAGTAGTCGATCGTGTCCTGGGAGTAGTACCCGTCCAGCCAGCCCGGGGCGCCCCACGCGAGGCCGCCGAGGGTGATGTCCGGGTTGCGCTCGGCCGCCTCCTGCATGAGCCACCACTCGTAGCCCGCGTCACAGTCGACGACACCGCGCTCGTGCATGTGGCTCGACTCGGAGCCGTCGGTCGTGTTGGTGTCGCCCCCGATCTCGACCTTGAGCATCTGCAGCGACGCCCCGTAGCCGGGCTTGAACAGATAGTCGAGCACCTCGTCGCGCTCCTGCTCGGGGTAGTCGAGCAGCAGGCGGGTGGTCGCTCCGCCGCCGGACGTCGCCCCGACCCCGTCATAGGTGCGACCCGGGCTGGCGCCGTCGACCGTGATGGCCGTCGCGGTTCCTGGGTCGTCGGTACCTGCAGCCGCCGCACCGACGGACGGCACCAGCAGCGACGCCCCGATCGCGGCGACCGTCGCCACCGCCGAGACGGCAGCCCTGGGTCGCGACGGCGCCCACGCCACCCTCGGTCTTCTGGTCGTGAGTTCTCTCCACGCTCCGTGCACGGTCACGCACTCCTTCGTCTCGCGCGAGCTCCCGGCGTCGCCCTCGACGCCCGGGTCAGTCATGGTGCTGCGCGGCACTCCGTGGCCGCCGAGCGGGAATGTTAGCGCTCACATTTGGCCCGGGCAACCGCTATCCGAGCACGTCGAGAGGTACATCGATAGAGAGCGGGCGGCCAGATCAGCCGCTGCATCGATGAACACG
>NZ_JBHUWC010000233.1:0-5340 GCF_042670225.1 Isoptericola sp. NPDC057191
CCCCGCAGGCCTCGACCGGCGCACAGCACAGGAAGCAGCAGATGGCCGTCCTCTCCCCCACCCAACCCGCGCAGCGCACGGGCCGCGAGCCCAAGGCGCCCCGACGACTCGGCTTCTCCCAGCGCCTCGGCCGCTGGGACGTGAAGGTCTCGCCCTACCTGTACATCTCGCCGTTCTTCGTCATCTTCGCCGTCACCGGGCTGTTCCCGCTCGCGTACACCGCGTTCGTGTCGGTGCACGACTGGAACCTGCTCGGCGGCCAGGGCGACTACGTGGGCCTGCAGAACTACGTCGACGTGCTGCACCAGCCCATCTTCTGGAAGTCGCTGGTCAACACGTTCTCGATCTTCGTCTTCTCGAGCATCCCGCAGGTGATCCTCGCGATCACGATCGCGGCGCTCCTCGACCAGAACCTGCGCGCCGCCACCTTCTGGCGCATGGGCGTGCTCATCCCCTACGTCGTGGCCCCCGTCGCGGTCTCGATGATCTTCGGGCGCATGTTCGCCGACCAGTACGGGCTCATCAACGAGCTGCTCGGCCTCGTCGGGATCGACCCCGTCGGCTGGCACAGCGAGCGGCTCGCCAGCCACATCGCGATCGCGTCGATGGTGAACTTCCGCTGGACCGGCTACAACGCCCTCATCTTCCTCGCCGCGATGCAGGCCGTGCCGCGCGAGCTGTACGAGGCGGCCGTCATCGACGGCGCCGGCCGCGCCCGGCAGTTCTTCTCGATCACCGTGCCGCAGATCCGCGCCACCATCATCTTCGTCGTCATCACGTCGACGATCGGCGGCCTGCAGATCTTCGACGAGGTCCGCATGTACGACCCGTACGGCCTGGGCGGCCCCGACAAGGACTGGATGACCACGGTCGTCTACCTGTACGACGTCGCGTGGGGCAACCAGAAGAACTTCGGCCGCGCGTCCGCCGTCGCCTGGCTGCTCTTCCTGCTGATCGTCCTCATCGGCCTGATCAACTTCCTCGCCACCCGGCGCATCGCCACGTCCGGCCCGAAGGCGCCGAAGGTCAGCCGCCGGCACACCCGCCAGCTGCTCGCCCAGGCGCAGGCCGTCGGTCGCGCCACCACGACCACCGCGACCTCCGGGCCCGCAGGGCCGCCGGCACCGCACTCCCTCCCCCCGACCCCCGGATCCACGGGCACGCCCACCGACACCACCACCGACCGGGAGGACCGCCGATGAGCTCCGTCGCCGTCACCGCCCAGACCGCCGGCCCCCGCGCGGCCCGCGCCGCCGCCAAGCGCCGCAACCGCGGGACCCGCTCGGCCCAGCGCCGTCCGGGCCGCGTCACCTACGTGCTCCTCGGGCTCGTGGTGCTGATCTCGGTCTTCCCGCTCTACTTCACGCTGCTGCTCGGGTCGTCCGACCCGACGGCGATCGCGCAGAACGCCGTGCCGCAGTGGCTGCCGGACGCGAGCCTGTTCCAGCAGTTCGCCGAGGTGATCACGGCCGACCAGATCAACTTCTGGAAGGCGCTGACGAACTCGGTGATCATCGCCGTGATCACGTCCGCCTCCGTCGTGCTGTTCTCGACGCTCGCCGGCTACTCGTTCGCCAAGCTCCGCTTCCGCGGCCGCGGCCCGCTGCTGGTGTTCGTCATCGCGACGATGGCCGTGCCGACCCAGCTCGGTGTCATCCCGATGTACATCCTCATGACCGACCTCGACTGGATCGGCAAGCTGCAGGCCGTCATCGTGCCCGCGCTCGTCACCGCGTTCGGCGTCTTCTGGATGACGCAATACCTCTCCGAGGCCCTGCCGTACGAGCTCATCGAGGCCGCGCGCGTCGACGGCGCGTCCATGATCCGCACCTTCTGGTCGGTCGCGCTGCCCGCCGCCCGCCCGGCGGCCGCCATGCTCGGCCTGTTCACCTTCGTGCAGCAGTGGACCAACTACTTCTGGCCGTCGATCGTGCTCAACCAGAGCAACCCGACCCTGCCCCTGGTCGTGAAGTCCCTGCAGTCGAACTACTTCGTGGACTACTCGCTCGTGATGGGCGGCATCTTCCTCGTGACGCTGCCGCTGCTGGTGATCTTCGCCTTCGTCGGCCGCCAGCTCGTCGCCGGCATCATGGCCGGCGCGGTCAAGGGCTGACCCCGGCGGCGACGCCCACCCTCCCCGTCCCGCGGCCTGCGCAGCGGGAGCCTCGCACCGATGGAAAGATCCGAATCCATGACCCTCCCCACCCCCGGCGCGCGCCGGGCGGCCCCCGGCACCGCGGTGCCGTTCACGCCCACCGCACCTCTGACGACCTCCCCGCACGCCACCGGGTCGGTCGCGTTCCCCGACGGCTTCCTCTGGGGCGCCGCCACGGCCGCGTTCCAGATCGAGGGCGCGTCGACCGAGGGTGGCCGCGAGGACTCGGTCTGGGACGCCTTCTGCCGCGTCCCCGGCGCGGTGAAGAACGGCGACGACGGCTCCGTCGCCTGCGACCACTACCACCGCTACCGCGAGGACGTGGCGCTCATGCAGCGCCTCCACCTCGACACGTACCGGTTCTCGACGTCGTGGGCGCGGGTCATGCCCGACGGCAAGACGGTCAACCGCGAGGGCCTGGACTTCTACTCGCGCCTCGTGGACGAGCTGCTCGGCGCCGACGTCCTGCCGTGGCTGACGCTCTACCACTGGGACCTGCCGCAGGCGCTCGAGGAGATCGGCGGCTGGCCTAACCGCGACACCGCCGCCCGCTTCGTCGACTACGCGGTGACCATGCACGAGGCGCTCGGCGACCGCGTGAAGGTGTGGGCGACGCTCAACGAGCCCTGGTGCTCCGCGTTCCTCGGCTACACGTCCGGCGCGCACGCGCCCGGCAAGAAGTCGCCCGAGCTCGGCCTCGCCGCCGCGCACCACCTCATGCTCGGGCACGGCGGCGCGGTGCAGGCGCTGCGCGAGCGCGACCCGGAGGCCGTCCTCGGCCTCACGCTCAACTTCACCGTCTCCGACCCGGTCGACCCGACCGACCCGGCGGACGTGGACGTCGCGCGTCGTGACGACGGCATGTTCAACCGGTTCTTCCTCGACCCGATCCTGCGCGGCGCCTACCCGCAGGACCTGCTGGACGACGTCGCGCACCTCGGGTTCGCCGACGTCGTGCACGAGGGCGACCTCGAGGTGATCTCCACCCCGATCGACGTGCTCGGCGTGAACTACTACAACGGCGGCGCGGTCTCCGCCACGCCGCAGGTGCCCGCCGGCGAGGTCCCCGAGGGGACCGCCGGCCCCGACGGCGCGCGCGAGACCACCGAGGGCGCCCCCGTCTGGGAGACCCGGTCCCCGAACCCCGTGCCCGACGGCATCCACCACCACAGCCGCGGGCTGCCCGTCACCGACATGGGCTGGGAGGTGCAGCCCGAGGGGCTCACCCGACTGCTCACCCGCCTCCAGCAGGACTACACCGGCCCGCGCGGCACCTCCATGTACATCACCGAGAACGGCGCCGCCTACCCGGACGTCGTCGCCGCCGACGGCACCGTCGACGACCCGGAGCGCCTCGCGTTCGTCGACGCGCACCTGCGCGCCGTCCGCGACGCGATGGACGCCGGCGCCGACGTGCGCGGGTACTTCGCGTGGTCGCTCATGGACAACTTCGAGTGGGCTCTCGGCTACTCCAAGCGCTTCGGCCTGGTCCACGTGGACTACGAGACGCAGGAGCGCACGGTGAAGTCCTCGGGCCGCTGGTACGCCGAGGTCGCGCGCACGGGCGTCGTCCCGCCGCACTCCGCCACCGGCACGGACGCGGAGTAGTCTCCGCAGGTGGTCATCGAGCATCCCAGCCCGACGCTGGACGACGTCGCCCGGACCGCAGGGGTCTCGCGGTCCACGGCGTCGCGCGCCATCAACGGCGGCGACCGCGTGTCGCCGGAGGCACAGTCCGCCGTCGACGACGCCGTCGCCCGGCTCGGGTACGCCCCGAACCGGGCGGCCCGCTCGCTGGTCACCCGTCGCACCGACTCCATCGCGCTGGTCGTGCCCGAGCCTGACGCCCGCATCCTCACCGACCCGTTCCTCGCGGGCGTGCTGCGCGGCGTCAGCGAGGGCCTGACGGGCACGGAGCTGCAGCTCGTCCTGCTGCTCGCCCGCCCGGGCGAGCCGCCGGGCCACATCGCGCGCTACCTGCGCTCCGGGCACGTCGACGGCGTGATCGTGGCGTCGCACCACAAGGAGGACCAGCTGGAGCCCGAGCTGGTGCGCTCGCGGCTGCCCGCCGTCTTCGTGGGGCGTCCCTTCGACACGGAGTCGCTGCACTTCGTGGACGTCGACAACGCCGCGGGCGGCCGCACGGCCACGCAGCGCCTCGTCGACCGCGGGTGCCGGCGGATCGCCACGATCACCGGCCCGCTCGACATGACCGCCGCCGTCGACCGTCACGACGCCTGGCAGCACACGCTCGAGGACGCGGGCCTGCCCGCGGTCGCCGTCGAGAACGGCGACTTCACCGTCATGGGCGGCGCGGCGGCGATGCAGCGCATCCTCGCCGCCCACCCCGACGTCGACGGCGTCTTCGCGGCGTCGGACCTCATGGCCAACGGCGCGATGCAGGTGCTGCGCGAGTCGGGGCGGTCCGTGCCCGACGACGTCGCCGTGGTCGGCTTCGACGCCCTGGGCGCGGAGCGGACGACGCCGCGGCTCACCACCGTGCTGCAGCCCGTCGTCGAGATGGTCACCGCCGCGACCTCCACGCTGCTCGACGTGCTCGCCGGGACGGACGTGCCCGCCCGGCCGCAGATCTTCGTCCCGCGCCTCATCGAGGGCGAGTCGGCGTAGCCGTCGGTAGCGTGCACGGCATGAGCGACGCGGCCACGGTCCAGACGTTCACCACCACGCTGCTCGCCACCGGCGGCAACAACGTGGGCCTGCCCGTCCCCGACGACGTCGTGACGGCGTTCGGTCGCGGCCGGCGGGTGCCCGTCTCCGTGACGATCGACGAGGGCTACACCTATCGCAGCTCCGTCGCGTCGATGGGCGGCCGCTTCCTGGTCTCGTTCAACGCCGAGACGCGCGCGGCCACCGGCCGCGGCGCCGGGGACGAGGTCTCCGTCCGGCTCGAGCTCGACGACGCCCCGCGCACCGTGGAGGTGCCGTCCGCGCTCGCCGCTGCCCTCGCCGACCGGCCCGACGCGGCCGCCGCCTGGGCCGCCCTGTCGGCGAGCAAGCAGAAGGCCCACGCGCTCAGCGTCACGGACGCCAGGACGGACGAGACCCGCGACCGCCGCGTCGCGAAGGTCGTCGACTCCCTCACCTCCTGACCGACCGCCCGGTCGGCCTCCGGCACGACGGAGCCGGGGCGGCGAGATCCTCGCCACCCCGGCTCCGGTCACGCC
>NZ_JBHUWC010000234.1:0-5156 GCF_042670225.1 Isoptericola sp. NPDC057191
ACGTGGCCCTGGCGGGAGCGCTGGCGGCTCCGGCGTTCCGTGCCCCGCCGGTCAGCCGACCTCGAGGACGGCGACCCGCCACGCGCCGCGCCGCGCCTCCAGGCGGACCGCGGCGGCGCGGACCCGCCCGTCGTCGTCCAGCACCACGGTCGCCTCGGCGACGTCGTCGCCCAGGCGGACGAGGCGTACCCGCCGGACCTGGACCGGGCGGTGGTGCTCGCCTCCGCTGCGTGGGTCGTGGGCCAGGGCGATGCGGGCACGCTCGGCGAGCTGGTCGCGCACCTGCGGCGTGACCCATCGGGCAAGCTGGGCGGAGGGACGTTCTCCGCGCAGCACCTCGACCGCGGCACGGACCACCGCGCAGCACTGTGCGGTCGGGTCGGGAAGCGGTGCGGGATCGTTCTCGCGGAGCGGGCGCTCCGGCAGGTCCGCAGCGTCGTCGTCGACGGTGCGCCGGACGCCTTCTCGGCCGACCCGGACCTTCCGCACCCGCGGGCGGGTGCCCGCCTCGGGGTAGCCGGCCGGACGACCGGAGCGCGGCGGCGCGGAGACCCGCAGGGGCCGTTGCCCCGTCGCCGGGGTGGCGGGTGTCGCCGGCGGTGTCCTCGTCGGCGGCGCGACCGGGTCCTGCGCGGACGTCTCGGCCGAGACAGGATCGGTGGTCGCGGTGGTCGCGGTGGTCGCGGTCATAGGTGGCCTCCGGGGGTGCGGTGTCTCGGACGTCGTGTGCCGTCAGGCAGGGGCGCGCAGGATCTGGCCGGGCAGGATGCGGTCGGGGTCGGGGCCGATGACGTCGCGGTTGGTCTCGTGCCAGCGCGTCACCTCGCGCAGCGTCTCCGCGTCGGAGGGGGTGCCGCCGAGACGGTCCCGGGCGATCGCCCACAGGGTGTCGCCGCGTAGCACCACCCGAGACCCGACGCCGGTCGCGGTCCCTTCCCGCGACGTGGGGGCGCGCGCCACGGGTGCCGCTGCCGGGTCAGCACCCGCGGAGCCCGCGCGGTCCTGCTCGGAGACGGCAGCGGGTGGCACGTCGGAGGTCGGCTGCCAGCCGAGGTCCAGGACGACGGTGCTCTCGCCGGGCGTGGGGCCGTCAGCCGTGTCGTCGGCGGCGAGGGCGGCAGCGGGGGCGAGGGCGAGGCCCGCGCCGACGCCCGCGCCGACAGCGGAACGCACGAGGCGGCGGACGACCAGGGGAGCGAGCCGGTCGACGGCGGACTCGCCCGCCCGCCAGCGGCGGCCCAGCAGCGACGCCCCGACGCACGCGAGCGCGAGCGCGCCGCTCAGGGCCAGCCAGGCCGCGGTGGCGAGCCCGGCACCCAGCACCCCCAGCTCGACCCACCGGTCCACGGTGAGGCTGCCGGCCGCCGACGTGGAGCGCGGGGCCAGCGACGCCGCCCGCACGGTCAGCGCGATCGCGACCACGCCTGCCGCGAAGGAGAGGAGGCCGAGGCGGCCGAGGCCGCTGCTGCGGACCCCGTGCCGCGCAGGTTCGCTGCTGCTGGACATCGTGTCTCCTTCGTCCGTGGCGGTCGACCACGAGTCACATCTGATGATGGCGTTTGATGCTTGTTGGTGGTATCGGATGCTCGATATTGAAGCCGACTGGTGCTGGTCTGTCTACCCGGGCATCCTGTGGGGCACGGCTGACGCGACGAGAGGAGGCCCATGACGGGCACGGGTCCGGCCAGGTGGGAACTGCTGTTCGCCGATCTGGAGGCGCGGTTCGAGGCCGAGATGACGGCAGAGCGCGAGGGGGCCGTCGCCGAGCTGACGCGCGCCGAGCAGGCGTCGATCCCGCTGGTCGACCGGCTGCGTGCGGCGACCGGTGCCGTCGTGCGCGTCGAGCTGCTCGACGGCGAGGCCGTCGAGGGCCGGGTGGCACGGGTGGCGCGCGCGTGGGTCCTGCTCGAGGGTCACGGTGCACGGGGGAGGGTCCAGCACCTGGTGCCGCTGCCGGCGCTCTCCGCCGTCGGCGGACTCGGGCGGCAGGCGGTGCCGTCAGGAGCCCGGACCGACGGGCTCGGGCTGGGTCATGTGCTGCGAGGCCTGCAGCGGGACCGGGCGCGGGTGGTGGTCCGCACGCCGGGCGGCTCGGTGACGGGCCGGATCGGGAGGGTCGGCGCCGACCACCTCGACGTCGAGGAGTCGGACCGGGCACGGCCTGTCGTGCGCACGGTCCCGTTCGGGGCGGTGCTGCGGGTCAGCGAGGCGTAGGCGCTCGCCGAGGGTCAGAGGTCTCCCGACGCGATCCGCTCGCGGGTCCGGGCGTACTGGTGCTCGATGTACTCCTCGAGCTTGCTGGCCTCGACCCGCCACACCTTCTTGGGTCCCACCTGGATCGCGGGCAGCTCGCCCGAGCGCACCAGGGAGTACGCCTGCGTGCTGGAGATGTTCAGCATCTCCTGCACGTCGGCGAGGGAGAGAAACCGACTGGTCATGTCGGCATTCTGGCACAGCGGTGACGGCAGGTGAGCCCAGTTGTCCACAGGGGACCCGCGGGGTGCACGGGGGGTCGCCGATGATAGGTCTCGGCGCGACACCCGCGCCCTCGACCCCGGAGGATGCCCGTGAACCCCGACCCCCTGCCGGCACCCGTCGCAGCGCGCCTGCGTCGTCCCACCTGGCGCGACCCACGGCTGCTCGTCGGCGTCGTGATCGTCGCCGTCTCCGTGGCCCTGGGCTCCTGGGCCGTCTCCTCGGCCGGCCGCACGGTGCCCGTGTATGTCGCGGACGGCACCCTCACGCCGGGCGAGACGGTCGACGTGTCCCGGCTCCGGGCCGTCGACGTGCGCATCGACTCCGGCGTGGAGCTCTACCTGCGGGCCGACCAGGGGCTGCCCGAGGCGACGGTGGCCCTGCGGGTGGTCGACGACGGCGAGCTCGTGGCGCGCTCCGCCCTGGGCGACGCCGCCGAGGTGGACGTCCGTTCCGTGCCGGTGCCCGTCGACCGGTCGATGTCGGCGCGGGTGACGCCGGGCTCCGTCGTCGACCTGTGGGCCGTGCCGGAGGCCCCTGCCGGGGCGAGGGCGCAGGCCGAGGCCCCGTCGCCGCTGGTCACGGGCGTCGTGGTGGAGCAGGTGGACGAGGCAGGCTCGGGGCTCGTCGTGTCGGACGGTGCGACGCTGCACGTGCTCGTCCCCTCGGACGATCTGCCCGCCGTCCTGCGGGCGCTGGCCGACCCGGGGAGCGTCACCGTGGTGCCGCAGGCCGGGGGCGGTGCCTGATGGCCGCAGCGGTGACGGTCCTGTGCGCCGTGCGGGGCGTGGCCGAGACCGACGTCGTCCTGGCGCTCGGCGCGCCGGGGTCGGGGATCACGGTGACCCGTCGCTGCGGCGACCTCGCCGAGCTGCTGGCGGCGGGGGCCGCCGGCGCCGGGGTGGTCGCGGTGGTGTCCGCCGACCTCGCCGGTCTGGACCGCGAGGCCGTCGGGCGGCTGCGGACGGACGGGGTGCGCGTCCTCGCCCTGGCGCACGACGCCACCCCGACGGAGCATCTGCGCGCGCTAGGGGTGGACGCCGTCGTCGAGCCGTACGACGACGCCGCGCTGCTCACGGCGGTCCGGGACGCCGCCACCGCGGTGCGTACCGGGTCCGACGCTCCGGCTGCCGCGCTCGTCCTCGGGCGCGGCGGTGCGGGTGGCTCCCACGACGACCCGCCCTCCGAGGACGGCCGAGCGCGCGACGTCGACGCGGAAGGTGCCGCGTCGCGCGACGGCCGGGTGGTGGCGGTGTGGGGACCGGTCGGCGCCCCGGGCCGGACGACGACGTCGCTCGAGCTCGCGGCCGCGCTCGGTGGGCTGGGCTCGCGGGCACGTGGACGGCACGGCCGGGCACGCCGGGAGGTCGGCGTGGCGCGGCACGACGACGTCCTGCTGGTGGACGCCGACACCTACGGCGCGTCCGTGGCGGCCCGGCTCGGTCTGCTGGACGACGCACCCGGGCTGGCCGCGGTGGCCCGAGCCGCGGGCCAGGGGGCGCTGGACCTGCCGACCCTGGCGCGGCACGCCCCGGTGGTCGGTGGCAGGCTGCGGGTGCTGACCGGGATCACTCGTGCGGCGCGGTGGCCGGAGCTGCCGGCCAGCGCCGTCGAGGTGGTCCTCGAGCGCGCCCGCGAGCTCGTGGAGTGGACGGTCGTCGACTGCGGGGCCCTCGTCGAGGCGGACGAGCTGCTCATGTACGACACCCACGCGCCGCAGCGGAACGCGGCGACCCTCGCTGCGCTGCAGGCGGCGGACGTGGTCGTGATCGTCGGCACGGCGGACCCGGTGGGGATCCAGCGGCTCGTGCGTGGCCTCGAGGACCTGCGCGACGTCCCGGTGCCGGTCGCGGGGGAGCGGGTGGTGGTCGCGAACCGGGTGCGGTCCTCCGCGGTGGGTGCGCGTCCCGAGGCTGCGGTGCGCGACGCGCTCGCGCGCTACGCGGGCGTGGACGACGTGCATCTCGTCCCGGACGACCCCGGGGGGCTCGATGCCGCCCTCCTGTCCGGGCGCACCCTGGCGGAGGAGGAACCGACCTCGCCGGTGTGCGCGGCGTTCGAGGGCCTGGCCGCGCGTGTCCGGGCGGTCACCGCGGCCGCGGTCTGAGCGGCGGCCCGCCGGCCACGGCAGACTGTGCGCATGCGCATCTATGTTCCTGCCACCCTGGACGAGCTCGAAGGCGCGACCGTCGCCGCCGGAGGGGCGCGGTGGGACGTCGCGGCACGCCGGGCGCACGCCGTGACGCCCGCCCTGGAGCGGGAGCTGCCCGACGAGGACGACGAGAGCCGCGAGTACGAGGCGTTCCTCGCCGCCGCGGACGACTCCCTGGCGCTGGTGGCCGGCCGCCGCGTCGCGCCGCCGCTGCGTGTGGTCGTCTCCCTGGACGTGCCGGACGACGCCGCGACGGTCGCTGACGACGCGGACGAGCCCAGCGCGGTGGACGTCGTCGCCCTGCCGGGCGTGGCCGTCGTCGCCGTCCATGTCGACGAGCCGGATGCCGCCGACGACGTGCGGGCGGTGCTGACCGCCGCCGAGGAGGAGAACGACGCCGAGCGGAAGGGCGACGTCGGCGCCACGTCCGAGGAGGCTCTGGACGCTGCGCTCCAGCGCGTCACCGACCGCGACCTGCTCTGGTACGACCCGACCGAGATCCCCCAGATCCCCCGCCCCTGACGTGTTG
>NZ_JBHUWC010000235.1:0-5135 GCF_042670225.1 Isoptericola sp. NPDC057191
AGCCCGAGCAGCGCAGGCTGCTCGGGCTCGGGGGTGTCGCTCACGGGGTCATCCCATCACGCGCTGCCGACGCCGCGGACGACGGAGCTCGGACGGCGGTCGCACGGCTGTCAGACGGCGGCGCGCAGGGCGTCCACGCGGTCGGTGCGCTCCCAGGTGAACCCGGGCAGGTCGCGGCCGAAGTGCCCGTAGGCGGCGGTGGCGGCGTACACCGGGCGCAGCAGGTCGAGGTCGCGGATGATCGCGGCCGGGCGCAGGTCGAAGACCGTGTCGATCGCGGCGGAGATGCGCTCCACCGGCACGGTCTCGGTCCCGAACGTCTCGACGTACAGCCCGACGGGGTGCGCCTTGCCGATCGCGTACGCGACCTGCACCTCGCACCGGCGTGCCAGCCCGGCCGCCACCACGTTCTTGGCCACCCAGCGCATCGCGTACGCCGCGGACCGGTCCACCTTCGACGGGTCCTTGCCGGAGAACGCGCCACCACCGTGCCGGGCCATGCCGCCATAGGTGTCGACGATGATCTTGCGGCCCGTCAGCCCCGCGTCGCCCTGCGGGCCACCCACCACGAACTTGCCCGTGGGGTTGACGATGAGGCGCGCGCCCGCCGTCTCGATGCCGGTCTCCGCGGCCACCTGAGCGAGCACGGGGGCAATCACCCGGTCGGCCACCTCGCGCTGCAGCTTCTCCTGCACGATGTCCGCGTCGTGCTGCGTGGACAGCACCACGGTGTCGACCCGCACCGGCCGGTCGCCGTCGTACGCGATCGTCACCTGCGTCTTGCCGTCGGGGCGCAGCCCGGGCAGCTCCCCCGACCGGCGGACGGCGGCGAGCCGCTCCGCCAGGCGGTGCGACGTCCAGATGGGCAGCGGCATCAGCGCCGGCGTCTCGTCGGAGGCGTAGCCGAACATCAGGCCCTGGTCACCCGCACCCTGCGCGTCGAGGGGGTCGTGGTCGTGGCCCGGGCCCGAGGAGTCGTCCCGCTCCTCGAGGCTCTTGTCGACGCCCTGCGCGATGTCCGGGGACTGCTGCCCGATGGACACCGACACCCCGCACGAGTCGCCGTCGAAGCCGATCGCCGACGAGGTGTAGCCGATACGCCGCACCACCTCGCGCACGATCTGCGGGATCTCGACGTACGCGTCCGTGGTGACCTCGCCCGCCACGTGCACCAGGCCCGTGGTCACCATGGTCTCCACGGCCACGCGCGAGTGCGGGTCCTGGGCGAGCAACGCGTCCAGGATCGCGTCGGAGATCTGGTCGCACACCTTGTCCGGGTGTCCCTCGGTCACGGACTCGGACGTGAAGAGGCGCAGCGCATCGGTCATGCCGCACAGCCTACGGGCACCGGACCCTCCGCCAGGGCTACCCCAGCGCCCGACATCTCACATCGCGGGAAGATCTCAGATGCTGGGCAAGGCCTTCATCACGGTGTCCCAGATCGCGTCGGCGACCTCACGCTTCGACCCGGACGCCTCGGCCACCGCCTCGCCGCGCCCGTCGAGGATCGTCACCTCGTTCGTGGCCGCGCCGAACCCCCGACCGCCGCCCACCGCGTTCACCGCGAGGAGGTCGGCACCCTTGCGGCGTGCCTTGCTCCGGCCGTGCTCGAGGACCGAGCCGTCCGCGTCGCCCGTCTCGGCCGCGAACCCGACCACGAGCTGACCCGGCCGCAGCCGGTCCCGCGCGAGCTCGGCGAGCACGTCCGGGTTCTCGACGAGGGAGATCGGCGCAGGGCCGGAACCGGGGACCTTCTTGATCTTGGCGGTGGGCACCTCGGCGGGGCGGAAGTCCGCGACGGCCGCGGCCATCACGACGACGTCGGCGTCCTCGGCACCGGCCCGGACGGCGTCGCGCAACTCGGCCGTGGTCTCCACCGGGACGACCACCACCCCGGCCGCACGGGCGGCGGCGGTCACGTCGTCGTCGAGGTTCGCCGCGACCAGCGTCACCGCGGCGCCGCGGGCGCGAGCCGCCTCGGCGAGCGCGGCGCCCTGGCGGCCGCTGGAGCGGTTGCCGATGAACCGCACCGGGTCGATGGGCTCCCGGGTGCCCCCGGCGGACACGACGACGCGACGGCCCGCGAGGTCGCCCGCGCCGGCCCGAGGCACCGCGGCGCCGGGCGTCGGCACCGACTGCAGGGCGACACGGGCGATCTCCTCGGGCTCCGGGAGGCGCCCAGGCCCGGTGTCCGCGCCCGTGAGGCGGCCGCTGGCCGGGTCGATCACGACGACGCCCCGCGCGCGCAGGGTGGCGACGTTCGCCTGCGTGGCAGGGTGCTCCCACATCTCGGTGTGCATGGCGGGCGCCATCACGACCGGGCAGCGGGCGGTGAGCAGCGTCGAGGTCAGGAGGTCGTCCGCGCGCCCGGCCGCGGCCCGCGCCAGCAGGTCCGCCGTGGCAGGGGCCACGACCACGAGGTCGGCGCCCTGCCCGAGCGCGACGTGCGGCACGTGCGCGACGTCCTCGAACACCTCACCGGTCACGGGCTCGCCCGACAGCGCCTCGAACGTCGGCGCACCGACGAAACGAAGGGCCGACGCGGTCGGGATGACCCGGACCGCGTGGCCCTCCTCCCGCAGCAGCCGCAGCAGCAGCACCGCCTTGTACGCGGCGATGCCGCCGCTGACGCCCAGCAGGATCCTCATCGCGGACTACCCCGTCGCGACCGTCGTCGACCGGCGGCGCGCGTCAGAAGGTGATCTCGTCGCCAGGCTCGGCGACAGGCTCCGCAGCGCCCTCGGGCTTCTCCTCGACCGGGGTCGAGACGAGCAGGCCCTCGTTGATCTCGCGCATCGCGATGGAGAGCGGCTTCTCCTGGTTGCGGGTCTCGACCAGCGGGCCCACGTTCTCCAGCAGGCCCTCGTTGAGCTGCGAGTAGTAGGCGTTGATCTGACGGGCGCGCTGCGACGCGTACAGCACCAGGCCGTACTTCGAGTCGGTGCGCTCGAGCAGCTCGTCGATGGGCGGGTCGGTGATGCCGATGGGCTGGGCCACGGTTCCGGCCATGGGTCACACTCCAGACAGTTCAGGGACGGGCGGGGTTCAGCGGTCCATCCTACCCGCGATCACCGCGTGACCTGTGGCGCCGCCGACGTCACGCCCATCACGCGCGCCAGCTCGTCGGTGGCGTGCGTGACGTCGTCGTTGACGATCGTCACGTCGAACTCCGCCTCCGCGGCCAGCTCGGTCCGTGCGGTGCGCAGCCGGCGCTCACGCTCCTCCGCGTCCTCGGTCCCACGCCCGACGAGGCGGCGCACCAGCTCGTCGAAGCTCGGCGGCGACAGGAACACGAAGTGCGCCTCCGGCATCGACTCGCGCACCTGCCGCGCCCCCTGCAGGTCGATCTCCAGGAGCGTCGGCACGCCGGCCGCCAGGTGCTGCTCGACCGGCCCCCGAGGGGTGCCGTACCGGTTGCGGCCGTGCACGACGGCCCACTCGAGCATCTGCCCCTCGGCGACCATCCGGTCGAACTCCTCGGGCGAGACGAAGAGGTAGTGCACGCCGTGCACCTCCCCCGGGCGCGGCGGACGTGTCGTCGCCGACACCGACAGCCACACCTGGGGGTAGCGCGCGCGGATGTCTGCCGAGACCGTGCCCTTGCCCACGGCGGTGGGCCCGGCGAGCACGGTCAGGCGAGCCGGCGTCGCTCCTGCGTGCGCGGTGCCGGGAGCGGCCTCGGGGACAGGCTGGGAGGCCTGGTGCGGTGCCGGACTGCCGGCGGGTGGTGCGGAAATGTCAGCCAAACCTCTCGATGAGCGCCGAAGCCTGGTGCGGCCCGAGGCCACGGACCCGGCGGGTCTCGGCGATCCCGATCTCCTCCATGATCGCCCGGGCCTTCACCTTACCGACCCCGGGCAGCGACTCGAGCAGCGAGACGACCTTGAGCTTGCCCACGACGTCGTCCTTCTGCCCCCGCTCGATCACGTCCTTGAGGGAGCCCTGGGAGTACTTCAACCGGTTCTTGATCTCGGCACGGACGCGCCGAGCCTCGGCCGCCTTCTCGAGGGCCGCCGCACGCTGTTCCGGGGTGAGAGGGGGGAGAGCCACGCAAGTCACCTACTCTGTCGAGCCGCTGATGAGGGAACTGCTCCATCGAAAGTAGCCACGACCTGCGAAGGCGGCAATCCGTAGAGGGTCCCGTCCCGCCCGCCGACCGGGAGGAAAGCGGCATACGGGTCAGGATATCTCCGCAGGTGGCGTGCTCGGGAGGAATTCGGTCGTCACAGGCGCACGCCGCCCCCTACCGTCACACCCATGCCGACCGATCCCGTACCGTCCGGCGGGCCCGTCGCCCCGCGCCCCGACGACCCCCGCGACGGGTGGTTCCCCGAGAGCGTCGCGGCCGCCTACGACGCCTCCGCCGACGCCGAGTTCGACGCCGGCGTCGTCGAGCGCACCGTGGACGTCCTCGCGCGGCTCGCGGGCGACGGCGCGGCCCTCGAGCTCGCCGTCGGCACCGGCCGGGTCGCCGCTCCCCTCGCGCTGCGAGGCGTGCCCGTGCACGGCATCGAGCTGTCCCGTGCGATGGCCGCACGCGTCGTGGACAAGCCCGGCGGGGACCGGGTCGCCGTGACCGTCGGGGACATGACCCGAGCCCGGGTGCCGGGCGAGTACGCCCTCGCCTACCTCGTGTTCAACACGATCGGGAACGTCACCACGCAGGACGGCCAGGTGGACTGCTTCCGGAACGCGGCCGCCCACCTGCGGCCCGGAGGCCACTTCGTCGTCGAGGTCGGCGTCCCGCCCCTGCGCCGCATGCCGCCCGGCCAGGACACCGTGCCCTTCGCCGTCGCGCCCGACGACGACGGCGGGTACGTGGGCTTCGACCGGATCGACACCGCCACGCAGCAGTTCACGTCGAACCACGTGCGGGTCGGACCGGCGGGCACGGGCCGGTTCCGGTCGATCCCCTTCCGGTACGTCTGGCCGGCCGAGCTCGACCTCATGGCACGGATCGCGGGGATGCGGCTCGTCAGCCGCTGGGAGGACTGGGACGGCACGCCGTTCACCGCCGAGAGCGAGCGGCACGTGTCCGTCTGGCGGCTCGACGCGCCGTCCTGACGACGACGGCACGACGACGGCACGACGACGGCACGACGACGGCCAGGGCCGCACCCGAGGAGGTGCGGCCC
>NZ_JBHUWC010000236.1:0-5112 GCF_042670225.1 Isoptericola sp. NPDC057191
GCGTACCTCGGTCGCTCCGACGTCTTCGACCGGGCGGTCGCGGACTTCGCCGCGGCCTACGCGGACCAGAACGAGCGCGACTACGCCCGTTTCCTGGACGCCGTGTCGTCCGGCCGGCTGGAGGCTGCGGAGGCCTGACCCGCCGTCGACCGGACGGTCGGCGCCACCGACCTCGCCGGCCGCTCAGACCCGCGCGGCGACGCGCTCCGCGGGGGCCTTGGGCGTCCGCGCGGCCGGGGCCAGGAACGCGGCCGCGGCGACCAGCACCAGGACGACGACGAGGGCGGACCGCAGCCCGTAGTGGTCGCCGAGGAAGCCGAGCAGCGGCGGTCCGACGAGGAACGCGACGTAGCCCAGGGTGGCGGCGAGGGAGACGCGGGCCGTGGGGTTCGGGCCGGAGTCGCCGGCCGCGGAGAGCGCGACCGGGAAGCCGAGCGACGCCCCGAGGCCCCACAGGACGGCGGCGCCTGCCGCCACCCACTGCTGGTCGGCGAAGATCACCAGCGCGAGGCCGGCGGCGCCCACGAGGGCGCTCGCGCACAGCACGGCGGCGCGCCCGAACCGGTCCACGAACCGGCCGCCCACGAACCGGCCGAGCGTCATGGAGGCGGCGAACACGGCGTACACGGCGGAGCCGAGGGCTGCGTCGAAGCCGTGCCCGTCGACCATGACGAGCGGGAGCCAGTCGTTGGCCGCACCCTCCGCGAGGGCAAGCGCGAGGATGATGCCGCCGATGAGCAGCAGCCGCGTGTCCTTCCAGACGGGCGGCCCCGAGCCGGCGTCCGCCCGCCGCAGGGCGGGGTCGCGCCGGCCCACGCCCGCGGGCACCGGCCGGATCGCGACGGCGAGGCCGGCCAGCATGGCCACGGCGACCACGAGCAGGTGCACGACGACGGGGAACGCGACGGCCGTCAGCACCATCCCGATGGTCGCGCCGACCACGGTGCCGAGGCTGAAGAACCCGTGCATGGCGGGCAGCGCGGAGCGGCCGAGCAGGCGCTCGACCTCCGCCCCCTCGACGTTGAGGGCGATCTCCCCGCCGCCCATGCCGCACCCGACGAGGCCGAGGCCGAGGGCGACCACCCCGCCGGAGCCGAGCGCGGCCCCCACCCCCACGACGGCCACGCCGACCGCCATCGCGGAGACGCCGACGACGGTGACCGGGCGGGTGCCCCACCGGGCCACGAGCGGTCCGGACACGAGGATGCCGGCCATCGAACCGACGGACAGGCCGAAGAGGATGAGCCCCATCTGCCCGGTCGTGGCGCCGACGAGGTCACGCACGTCGGGCGTGCGGGTGACCCACGACGAGATGGCGATGCCGTTGAGGAAGAAGAGGGCGAACAGCGCGTTGCGGCGCGCGCGGGTGCTGGCGGTCACGAAGGCAGGGTCTCCGGGGAGGTCGGGCGAGGTGTACGAGCGTACACATCATGGGGCCGCGTCGTCCGCACGTTCCAGGCGGAACAGACGCACGACGCGGCCGGAGTCGCGTTCGTACGCGCGGTAGCCCGGCCACTGCGCCTCGACGAGTGCCCACGCGGCGTCACGCTCCGCGTCCCCCTCGACCGGCGTCGCCCGCACCGCGTACCGCCGCCCGCGGATGCTCACCGCGGCGTCGGGGTGGGCGAGCAGGTTGTACGTCCAGGCCGGGTGCCGGTCGCGCGCGAACGACGTGCCCGCCACCACCAGCCGGCCGTCGCCCACGGGCGTGTACATGAGGTAGGTGTCGCGCGGCTGCCCGGACCGGGCGCCCGTCGTGTGCAGCACGAGCGACGGCACCAGCACCGCGCTGAGCTGGAACCGCCCGCGCGTGAGCCGCGCCAGCGCCCGCTCGACGGGCGGCAGCGCCCGCGGTGCCACCGCCCGGAACGCGCGCGTGCGCGTCACGGGCGCGACGACGGACCGGATCCCCTGCAGCAGCCTGGCCATGCCCCATCCTGGCGGGTCGCCGGGCAGCGCGGTAGACCTGGCGCCCCCCGTTCACATCTGCGCATGCCTACTTGTCGGCGCCCCAGGTCGTTGACCGCGGCACCGCCCCGCCCGTTCGCTGGGACCCATCGAGCAAGCTCCCCTGGGACGAAGGAGACGCACATGGCGACCTCGGCGCACGAGCAGGCGGCACGGGCAGGGACGGACGGACCGGACGCGCGCCGGCGATGTCGACGGGCCTCCGGCTACGGCCTCGTGGCGCTCGTGGCCGCCGGTCTCGTCCTGACCGGGATGCCTTCCGTCGCGTCCGCGCAGCCGTCCGGGGCCGCCCAGCAGGCGCCGACGTCCGCGGCGCCGGACGGCGAGACCACGACGGACACCCCCGCACTGGTGACCGGGCTGGACGAGAAGGCGGACGGCTCCGTCTCCCCCGCCCAGGCCGCCCGGAGCTACCTCGGCTCCCGCAAGGCCCGCTTCCACATCCCCGACCCGGCCGCGACGCTGAGGTCCGCCGGGACAGAGAGCACCGACGGCCAGGAGGTCGTCCGCCTGCAGCAGCGGTACCGGGGCGTCGACGTCCTGGGCGGCGAGTACGTCGTCCGGATGACGAGGTCCGGCAGCGAGCGCACCGTCACCGGCACGTCGGGCCGGTACTACACCGACCTCGACCTGGACACCGTGACCCCGGCCGTCTCGGAGAAGGTCGCGGTCCAGCGCGCGGTCGCCGCCGTCGCCGGCCGCCCCGGGGGACTGCTCCGCAAGGACACGCCCGAGACCCTCTCGTCGTTCAGCGGCGAGTCGCAGGGCGTGGCGATCCTGCCGCAGGGCGACGGCGTGCTGGCCCGGCACGTCACCGTCACGGGGGTCGGTGCTGACGGGCTGCCGGTCAAGCAGGAGGTGTACGTGGACGGCGCCGGCGGTTTCCCGGTGCTCCAGTACAGCGCGATCAAGACCTTCGGCGCGCCGGCCGGCGACCCCGCCGCCGCGGTCGCGGCCGGGACCGGCACGACCGCCGAGGCGGCAGAGGTCGCCGCGACCACCACGCCCGGGTCGGTCGTGGGCACCGGGGTCCGGTACGACGGCGAGACCGTCGACCTCGGCCTGTACCAGGCCGGCCCGGACACGCCGTTCCAGCTGATCGACTACACGCGCCGGGCGGCAGACAAGCCCTTCGAGGGCCCGCTGATCAAGACGTACGACGCGAACGGGGCGTCGGCCGCCTCCGCCTCCGGCCGGTGGCCGAGCCAGGCGACGATCGGCGAGAGCGCGACCGCGGACCTCGGCCAGGGGTTCACCGACTCCGGCATGGTCGACGCGCACTGGGCGGCCGGCCAGGTCTACGACTACTACAAGGACACCTTCGGCCGGGCCGGGCTCGACGGGCACGACGGGTACATCAACTCCATCGTGGGCGTCACCTCGAACGGCGGCCCCTACAACAACGCGTTCTGGGACGGCACGAAGATGGTCTACGGCAAGGGCGGCGGCGACTTCCGCACCTTCTCCGCGGACACGGACGTCGTCGGCCACGAGATGACGCACGGCGTCGTCGAGCACACCGCGAACCTCGTCTACGTCGGCCAGTCCGGCGCCATGAACGAGGCCCTCGCCGACTACTTCGGCAACGCGATCGACCTTGAGGCCAACGGCGTCTCGATGGACGACCCGGACGCGGCGCTCCTCGGCGAGGACCTGTGCACCACCCTCGCCCCCCGCGACTGCGCGCTGCGCGACCTGAACGACGGGGCCACGACGTTCGCGGACTTCGTCGGCGCCGGCATCAGCGGCGACAACGGCGGCGTGCACCTCAACTCCACGATCTTCTCCGGCGCCCTGTGGGACATCCGGGAACGTCTCGGCGCGGAGCTCGCCGACCAGGTCGTCTACCGCGCCCTGTCCGCGTACATGACCCCGCTCGACGACTTCCTCGCGGGCCGGGCGGCCGTCGTCGCCGCCGCGCAGGAGCTGGGCGCCACCAAGGCACAGCTGAAGATCGTCAACGGCGCCTTCGACGCGCACGGCATCGTGGCCGGCTGGGAGAAGACGCTCGGCATCGACAGCGACCTCCTGGTCGCGGACGTCAACGTCGGCGACACCGGCGTCGGCGCGGGCGGCGGCCGGTACGCCGTCTCGCGGAGCAACGAGGACGGTTCCGAGCCCTACTCCGTGTGGCTGGGACGCACCGACGGCAAGGGCAGGCCGGAGCTCGTGAGCGGCAACAACGGCAGCTTCAACGTGTACGCCGCCACCGACGGCAAGACCGTGGCCTGGGCCGAGTACACCGGCAGCGACATCCTGATGCGGGCCAGGGCCGTCACCGGCGGCGTCACCAAGACCGTGCAGTTCAGCCACAACGGGCCCGTCGGAGGCCTGGCCGTCGACGGCGACCTCATGGTCCGCACCGTGACCGACTACACCACCGGCACCCAGCACGTGAACTGGGCCAACCTGAAGACCGGGGAGACCGGCCTGGTCGACTCGGGCACCCCCGCGCAGAGCACGGCGCTGCCCTCGGTCAAGGACGGCAAGATCGCCTACGTGAAGCTCTGGTACGCCGCGGACGGGCCGCGGCTCGGCGTCGAGGTCTTCGACACCGTCGCCGGGACCAAGACCCTCATGCCGATGGACTACGCCACCGTGATGGGCGTCGGCCAGACCGCCCTCACCGACGACGGCGTCGTCTGGATCGAGGACGACGACATCACCGACGCCGGCCAGGCCGCCGTGCGCACGGCGTCCTTCGACGGCACCCACCCGGTGACGCTGGTCCCGGAGACGCCCGCCAGCACGCTCTACCCGTACTCGCTGACGGCGTCCGGCACCGCGGTGACGATCACGTCGCTCCCGCAGGCGACGTCGTGGGCCAACGAGACGCTGCCGAAGCTCTACCAGGTGGCCGTCGACGGCAAGAAGGCCCCGCAGCGGATGTCGTGCAGCCGTGGCGAGCAGCTCTTCGCCGCGGCCGACGAGGGCCAGCGCGTGCTGTGGCTCGACGGCACCACCAGCCACACCAACCTGGTCAAGCGGGACCGGCCGGTCGGCACCTGCTGACCTGACCCTCCCCACCGACCGCGGCCGGGCGCCCAGCGCCTCCGCGATCACTTCGCGGGCCTCTTCGACCCGGCGGCGGGCCCGGCGGCCCGAGGAATGCAGCGCGGAGGCGTTGCCCACAGTGGACAGCGC
>NZ_JBHUWC010000237.1:0-5106 GCF_042670225.1 Isoptericola sp. NPDC057191
CCTCAGCACTACCTCGGCGAGTCTCCGACTACCTCGGCGTGAGGCAGGAGATCACATCTTGTGGCCGGCGGAGCGCAGCTGCTGCGCGGCCTCGACGATGCGGGCGGCCATGCCGGCCTCGGCCAGCTTGCCCCAGGCGCGCGGGTCGTAGGCCTTCTTGTTGCCCACCTCGCCGTCGATCTTGAGGACGCCGTCGTAGTTCTTGAACATGTGCTCGACGACCGGGCGCGTGAACGCGTACTGCGTGTCGGTGTCGATGTTCATCTTGATGACGCCGTTGTCGACGGCCTCCGAGATCTCCTCGGCCGTCGAGCCCGAACCACCGTGGAACACGAGGTCGAACGGGTTCTCCTTGCCGATCTCGTCGCCCACGGCCTTCTGGATGTCCGCAAGGATCGACGGGCGGAGCTTCACGGCGCCCGGCTTGTACACGCCGTGCACGTTGCCGAAGGTCAGGGCCGTCAGGTAGCGGCCCTTCTCGCCCGCGCCGAGCGCCTTGACGGTCGCGAGACCGTCCTCGGCCGTCGTGTAGAGCTTGTCGTTGATGGCGGCCTCGTGACCGTCCTCCTCGCCACCGACGACGCCGACCTCGATCTCGAGGATGGTGCGCGCCGCCTGCGAGAGCTCGAGGAGCTCCGCCGCGATGACGAGGTTCTCGTCCAGCGGGATGTCCGAGCCGTCGAACATGTGGGACTGGAACGTCGGGTTCTTGCCGGCCTTGACCTGCTCGGCCTCGAGGGCGAGCAGCGGGCGGACCCAGGAGTCGAGGTTCTTCTTGACGCAGTGGTCGGTGTGGATCGCGATGTTCACCGAGTAGTTCTTCGCGACCTCGGTGGCGTAGGCCGCGAGGGCGAGCGAACCGACGACGCGGTCCTTGATCGTGGCACCCGAGGCGTACTCACCGCCGCCGACGGAGACCTGGATGATCCCGTCCGACTCGGCCTCGGCGAAGCCCTGGAGCGCGGCGGTGACGGTCTGCGACGACGTGATGTTGACGGCGGGGTAGGCGAACTTGCCGGCCTTCGCCCGGTCGATCATCTCGGCGTAGACCTCGGGGGTTGCGATAGGCATCTGCGGTACTCCAATGACGGGGCGTACGAGGATGCAGCGGGATGCTTCGTCGCGACGGGCGCCGTGCGACCCGCATGCACCCAGATTTTCTCACGTCCCGGTCATGGGAGTCACCTGCCGTCGGCAGGGTGAGACGGGGCGAGCCAGCGCGCGGCCCACGCGTGCATCGCGATCGCCCCCGCCGCACCCGCGTTGAGCGAGCGCGTCGAGCCGTGCTGGGTGATGTGGACGACGTCGGCGCACACCTCCTGCGCCTCCGCGGTCAGGCCCACCGACTCCTGGCCGAACAGCAGCACGCACCGCGGCGGCAGGTCGTAGGCCTCCAGGGGCACCGACCCTGGCACGTTGTCGACCCCGACCACCGGCAGGCCCGCCCCTTCGTCGGCCGATGCGGCCCACGCCGCGAGCGCCGCCGCGTCCGGGTGGTGGTGGACGTGCAGGTAGCGGTCGGTGACCATCGCGCCACGGCGGTTCCAGCGCCGCCGCCCGACGACGTGCACGCCGGCCGCGTTGAACGCGTTCGCGGTGCGCACCACCGACCCGATGTTGAGGTCGTGCGCCCAGTTCTCGATGGCGACGTGCAGCTGCCGGTCGGCGGGGCGGCGGGCGTCGAGGTCCGCCACCACGGCCTCCACCGTCCAGTAGCGGTACCGGTCGACGACGTTGCGCCGGTCGCCGTGCGCCAGCAGGTCGGGGTCGAAGCGAGGGTCGGGGGCGCCGTCGGGCCGGCGTGGCCATGTCTCCGGGCCGCCCGGCCAGGGCCCGACGCCGACCTCGCGCGCGGGCTGGGGGGCGGGCACGCTCACCGGCCCGCCAGCCACTCGTCGTACGTGACCGTGCCGACGGCGGCGTCCGGCACGAGGTTGCGCCCGGCCCGGAAGAACTCGCCGAGCGGGCCGGGCAGCGGCACGCCGACCGGCAGCCGTCGCGAGCCCTGCGCGCGTCGCCAGGCGTGCGCCAGGTCCCGCGCGTCGCGCACCTCGGGGCCGCCGACGGTCACCGTCGGTGCGCCCGACGGGCCGGGCACGGGCGCGACGCCGAGCGGGTCGTCGCCCTGTGCCGTGTCCACGAGCGCGCGGGCGACGTCGCGCAGGTCGATCGTCTGGAACCGGCAGCCGCGCGGGTACGGCAGCAGCCCCGCCCGCGACCAGGCGCCGAGCCGGCTGTCCCGCCCGAAGAAGATCCCGAGGAACTCGTGGAACTGCGTGGCGCGCACGATCGTCGCCGGCACCGGTCCCGCGGCGTGGACCCGTTCCTGCTCGGCGTGCGCCTGGTAGTACGCGTACCCGCTGCGGTCCACCCCGGCGATCGACAGCACGACGACGCGGCCCGCGCGCGCCCGCCCCGCGGCCTCCGCGACCCGTCGCGCACCGGTCGTGAACACGGCCTGCGCACCGGGTGCCATCCCGTTGCTGGCGTCCACCACCGCGTCGGCTCCGTCGAACGCGGCGGTCAGGGCGGCGACCACCCCGACTTCGTCGTCGCCCAGCAGGTCCACCGCGTGGTGCGCCGCGCCGTCTGCCGACTCCGGGGGACGGCGGGACACCACCCGCACGTCGAGCCCCCGCGTCCCCGCCTCGCGCACGACGGCGCGCCCCGCCTGCCCGGTGCCACCCACCACCACGATCGTCGTCATGGCCCCATCCTGGCGGACGCACGCCGGCGGCCCGCCCACTAGGGTGAGCGCGTGAGCGAACGACGGATCGAGTGCTGGCTGACCGACATGGATGGCGTCCTCGTGCACGAGGGCCGAGCCATCCCCGGGGCGCCGGAGTTCGTGCGGGCGCTGCGCGACGCGGAACGCCCGTTCCTCGTCCTCACGAACAACTCGATCTTCACGCCGCGCGACCTGCGCGCCCGGCTCCGGACGTCGGGGATCGACGTGCCGGAGGAGGCGATCTGGACGTCGGCGCTCGCGACGGGGCAGTTCCTGTCCGACCAGATCCCGAACGGGTCGGCGTACGTGATCGGTGAGGCCGGGCTCACGACCGCGCTCTACGAGGCGGGGTACACGCTCACCGAGTCGGACCCGGACTACGTGGTGCTCGGCGAGACCCGCACGTACTCCTTCACCGCGATCACCAAGGCCGTCCGCCTGGTGCGCGACGGCGCCCGGTTCATCGCCACCAACCCGGACACGACGGGGCCGTCGGCGGAGGGCCCGCTGCCCGCGACGGGCGCCGTCGCCGCGATGATCCAGGCCGCCACCGGACGGTCGCCGTACTACGTGGGCAAGCCGAACCCGATGATGTTCCGCTCGGCGCTCAACCGGATCGACGCCCACTCCGAGGTGACGGCGATGATCGGCGACCGCATGGACACCGACGTCGTGGCCGGCATCGAGGCCGGGCTGGAGACGTTCCTCGTGATGACCGGCTCCACCACCGCCGCCGAGGTGGACACCTACCCGTTCCGCCCGTCGCACGTCGTGGACTCGATCGCGGACCTCATCGACCGCGTCTGACGACGGCGGCGCGCTGCTGGTCGGGCTCGGCGCCAGGTTCCTGCTGGCCCGCCGCCGGCGCGACTGAGCCCCCGGCCACCGGCACGGGGGCTCCGTCGTCGGCTCAGGCGAGGCCGAGGTCCGCCAGGTCGAAGAGGTAGTGGTAGGGCACGCCGAGCGCCTCGATCTTCTCGCCCGCGCCCGTGGCCCGGTCCACGATCGTCGCGCAGCCCAGGACCTCGGCACCCGCGGCCCGCAGCGCCTCGATGGCGGCGATCGGCGATCCGCCGGTCGTCGTTGTGTCCTCGAGGACGACGACCTTGCGGCCGACGACCTCCGGGCCCTCGATCTGCCGCTGCATGCCGTGCGCCTTCGCCGCCTTGCGCACCACGAACGCGTCGAGGTCCTGGCCGCGGGAGGCGGCCGCGTGCAGCAGCGCGTCCGCGATCGGGTCGGCGCCGAGCGTGAGGCCGCCGACGGCGTCCACCTCCGCGGTGCCCAGGCCGACCTCCTCGAGGTGGTCGAGCAGCACGTGGCCCACGAGCGGGGCCGCGCGGTGGTGCAGCGTGATGCGGCGCAGGTCGACGTAGTAGTCGGCCTCCTTGCCGGAGGACAGCGTCACCTTCCCGTGCACGACGGCGAGCTCGGTGATGAGGTCGCGCAGCTGCTCGCGGGGCGTCGGGCCGAAGGAAGCGTCGGTGGTCGTCACGGGCACCAGGGTACGGGGCCCGCCCCACCGTGACGACGGCGGGTCAGCGGTACTTGCCGACGGCGCGGACGGCGAAGCGCGGGGCGAGGCGCAGCAGCGCGGACGCCGCCTTGTACCGGACGGACGGCGTCGTGATGACCACGCCGCGGCGCACCTCCGCGAGCGCCTCGGACACGACGCGCGGCGCGTCGAGCCACCCACCGTCCGGGATCGGGGACATGTCGATGCCCGCGCGGTCGTGGAACTCGGTGCGCACGAACCCCGGGCACACCACGGTCGCGGTGACGCCCGTCCCCCGGAGCTCGACGGCGAGCCCCTCGGTGAACGACCGCACGTACGCCTTCGCCGCGGCGTACGTGCCGCCCGCGGTGAGCGCCGCGACCGACGCCACGTTGAGGATCGCGCCCCGGCCGCGGGACGTCATCTGCCTGGCGGCGGCGTGGGAGAGCACGAGGACGGCGCGCACCATGACGTCGAGGGCGGACAGCTCGACGCCGAGGTCACCGCCGACGAACCGCTGCGCCGTCGCGAACCCGGCGTTGTTGACGAGCAGGCCCACGGGGCGCCGGTCGTCCCCCGCCTCCTCGCCGGTCACGGCCAGGCGGGCGGCGACCCGTTCCAGGTCCTCCGGGACCGACAGGTCGGCGGGCAGCACCTCCACCCGCACGCCGGCGGCGGCGCGCACCTGCGTGGCGACCTCCTCCAGGCGGTCGACGTCGCGCGCGACGACGACGACGTCGTGTCGCGCGGTGGCGAGCTGCCAGACGAACTCCAGGCCGAGGCCGGCGGTGGCGCCGGTGACGAGCGCGGTACCCATGGGGGCAGCCTAGAGCGTCCGGGGGACGGCGCGGCCGACGGCGGCCGGGACCGGCGCGGGTGGCGG
>NZ_JBHUWC010000238.1:0-5000 GCF_042670225.1 Isoptericola sp. NPDC057191
GCCGTGCCGTGCGCGCCCACGAGCGAGACGACGACGCTGTCGTCGCTCGCCGCCAGGCGGTGCACCAGCGCCTGCGCCAGGACGACCGCCAGCAGCCCGACGACGGCCGACGCCACGTACGCGACCCAGGGCGCGAGGTCGTTGGCGACGACGATGCTCCCCACGGCCCCGAAGACCACCGCGCCGACGCCGAGCGACGTGCCGGACAGCGCCCCGTCGCCCAGGTCGACCAGGTCGCCGACGAGGAGCGAGACGAGCAGCAGGACCATCCCTGCCGCGCCGATGAGGACGAAGACGAGCACGCGGTCTCCTAGGTGAGGGGACAGGTGAGGGGACGACAGGGCGAGTGATGGAGATGTGATGAACGTGTGACGGCGGCGCCACTCTAGCGAACTCCGAGACTCTCCCGGACCGCTTTTCCACAGGCCCGTTCCAGGTGCTCTGCCGACGTCCCTGCGCGATGCTCGGTGCATGCCTCTCGTGCCGAGCAAGGACCCTCAGCTCGTGCTGCTGCGCCACGGCGAGACGGAGTGGAGCGCCAGCGGCCAGCACACCGGTCGAACCGACCTCCCGCTCACGGCAGCCGGCGAGGAGCAGGCCCGCACCGCCGGCCACGCGCTGTCCGACATCACCTTCGCGGTCGTGTACGCGTCACCGCTCGAGCGCGCCCGACGCACCGCCGCGCTCGCCGGGCACGCCGACCCCGTCGTCGACCCGGACCTCGCCGAGTGGGACTACGGGCCCGTCGACGGGCGTTCGAGCGCCGACGTCACCACGCTCCTGGGCCGCGACTTCCAGATCTTCGACGACGGCGTGCGCGTGCTCCCGCCCGACCCCGAGCACGGGGGCGGACGCCCCGGCGAGCTGCTGGAGGACGTCGCCGCCCGTGCCCGTCGCTTCGTCGAGCGCGCGGACACCACCCTCCAGGAGGGCGGGAACGTGCTGGCCGTGGCGCACGGCCATCTGCTGCGCGTGCTCGCGACGGCGTGGCTCGGCGTCGACCCGCGCTACGGGGCACGCCTGGAGCTGGGGACCGCGGCGATCTGCCAGCTCGGCTACGGCCACGACCTGCGGACCATCGAGGGGTGGAACCTGCCGCCGCACGTCTGACCACCGACCCGCGACCGTCTGGCAGCATGTGCGCATGGCGCTGAACGAGGACGACCTGATCGACGGCGAACGCGTGGTCATGGCGCTGCACGAGCACGCGAAGGCCGTTATCTGGCCGTTCCTGCTCCTCCTCGTCCTGCTCGTCGCCGCGGCGTTCTCGTTCGTGGTCCCGATGGACGACGTCGTGCGCTGGATCGTGCTCGGCCTGCTGGTCGTCGTCGCCGTCGTGTGGGTGCTCGTCCCGTGGATGCGGTGGCGCAGCACGTCGTGGACCGTCACCACCAAGCGGATCGCGATGCGCTCCGGGATCCTCACGCGCGTGGGTCGCGACATCCCGCTCTACCGCATCAACGACGTCGCGCTCGAGAAGGACGTCCTGGACCGGCTGCTCGGCTGCGGCACCCTCCAGGTCTCCGACGCCACCGAGAAGGCGGGCATGGTGCTGCGTGACGTGCCGCGGGTCGACCGCGTGCAGGTGCAGCTCCAGGAGCTGCTGCACTCCGCCGACGACGGCTCGGACGACGGCGAGTGGCCGCCGACCGAGCCGGCACGCGGTCGACGCCGCTGACCGTCAGGACGCGGCGGTGCCGCCCTGCCCGCGCGGCAGCGGCAGCGGCTCCATCCACTGGTCGTCGGCCGTGAGGTCGATGCCGAACTCCGACGCGAAGCGCATCGCCGTGTCGACCAGGACGCCGTCCACCGACTCGTCGAGGTGGTAGACGCGGGCGCCGCGCAGGCGGTTGCGGTCCGCGCCGCTCAGCCCGTAGGTGCCGAACCCCGTGTTCCCCGAGTAGCCCAGCAGCACCCCGTAGTAGTTGCCGGAGTACGTGTTCACGTGGTCGTGCCCGCAGAACACGCCCCGCACGTCGCCGCGGTGCTGGATCGCGGAGAACAGCCCCGAGTTGAACGGGCCGGGGCACTCCTCCTCGTTGCGCTCCCCCACGATCTGGTGGCGTGCCGCGCCGCGCTCGTGGTCCGCGGCCGTGCGGCCGTCCACCGAGCCGAACCACATGAACCGGTACTCCCACAGGGGGATGTGGATGAACATCAGCGACGGGATCGCACGCCGCCAGCGCCGCTCCAGCTCCACGGACGTGCGGTAGTACCAGTCCACCTGATCCATCCGCACCCAGTCCCACGTCGGGTACCCGGTGAGGTTCTGGCCGGCGACGGTGCTGGGCGCGTACCTGCCCGAGTCCAGCAGCCACACGTTGAACGCCGGCCTGCCGTGGGTGCCCTCGATCAGCAGGTGCGAGTTGCCCTGGCCCGTGACGCCCTTCGCCGTCGGACCGTTCACGTTGTAGCGGTACGAGCGGTAGAACGCGAGCATCTGCGCCTCGTCCACACCGCTCTGGGGCGTCGAGTCCTCGTCGTGGTTGCCGAACGTGACCGCCCAGGGGACCTGCCGCTCCTCCATCGGCTGCACCACGTTGTTCATCGCCTGCCGCATCTCCAGCGGGGTGTCGCAGCCCCCCGTGATGTTGTCGCCGTTGAGGATCACGAGGTCGGGCTGCTCGTCGTCGAGCACCGCGCGCATCAGCTCCAGCGTGCGGCGGTCGATCTTCTCGTCGTCCTGCGTGTCGTTGAACTGCACGATCGTGTACGTGCCGTCCTTGCGGAACCTCAGCCTCGGCTCGCGGCCGTGCACGGTGGCGGCCGAGCCGGGTGCTGAGCCGGCGGCCCGTCCCGTGGTGTCAGCCGCGGCCGACGCGGCTCCCGCGACGACGCTGCCCGCCGCACCGAGCCCCGTCATGGTCATGAAGGTGCGGCGCCCGAGGCCGGACCCCCCGGGCCCCTGCTCCGTCACGCGCCCGGTCAGCTGCTCGTCCGTGTGTTCGGTCGCGTGGTCGCTCGCATGGTCGGTCGCATGGTCGTTCGCATGGTCGTGCGCGTGGTCGTGCGCGTGGTCGCTCATGACCCGGAACCTAGGAGCGCGCGGCGACGCCTGGCGGGCCGGACGATGAACCTCCCGTGGACACCTCTCGAACACCGCCGGACCGGTCGCCTCAGTACGGCGGCGGGCCGTCCGGCTCCCGTCCGAGGCCGGCGCTCTGGTCGCGCAAGGTGCCTGGCTCGACGCGTGGGTCCTGCGGCACCGGGTCGCGGACGAACCGGTGCCCGGTTGGGGCGACCCAGGTGGTGCCGCCGGTGTCCGGGTCTCGGGAGACCCGCCACCCGCCGACCGTCTTGGCGCGGTGGTGGGTGCGGCACAGCGCGTGCAGGTTGGCGCCGTGGGTCTGCGGACCGTCGGCCCTGGGGTCGAAAGGGTCGACGTGGTCCAGGTCGGACGACGTCGCCGGCGCCTGGCAGCCCGGGAACGTGCAGGTCACGTCGCGCGCCACGACCGCTGCCCGGAGCGCCTCGCTCGGCCGGTACGCCCGCGACGAGACGTCCGTCAGCACGCCGCTGCCCGGGTCGGTGAACAGGCGCTGCCAGACCGCGTCCGGGTCCGCCGCGAGCGCTCGCGCCATGGAGGCCGGGATCGGTCCGTGGCCGGCGAGGATCGCCGGCAGGTCGTCCGACCCCAGCAACGTGGACGCCGCCACCGACACCCGCACGGCAGCCCGCCGGTTCGCGCTTCTCGGCGGGGTGCCGCCCCGGTCCGCACGACCGGCGACGGCGCTCGGCGGGTCGTCCGTCCCGCCGACGGCGCTCCGCGGGTCGTCCGTCCCGGCACCGTGTGCCGGGTCCGGGCCGCCCGGGACGACGCGCCGGGTGACGAGCGCCGTCAGCGCGTCGGCGCGGCACGCGGCGAGGCGACGGGTCTCGCCGGGGCCGCGGCGCATCGCCTGGGCGACGTCGTCGATCTCGGCGAACGCCCGGGCCGCCTCGTCCGCGGGCAGGTAGGCGGTGAGGTAGGCCATCGCGTCGTCCACGGGTTCGAGCCGGACGTACCGCTCCGTCCGCGCCGCGCGGTGCCGCTCGCCCGCGCCGTCGGGGTCCACGGCGATCTCCGCCCGGCGGAGCCGCGCGCGGATCTGCGGCACCGTGAGGTGCTCGACGTCGGGCAGCAGGGCGGCGACCGCCTCGCGGCGACGGTCGTCCGGGAGCCTGCCGGCGTCGACCAGCGCCTCCGCCTTGCGCCGGTCGGCCGCGCCCGACGACAACGCCTGCGCGACCTCGGGCAGCCGGGACGTCCCGTGCGCCACGGTGACGAGCTGGGCGCCTCCGTGCCGTGTCAGCCCGAGCCGTGCCGCGACGGCGTCCGCCACGAACTCGTGCCGCGACGACCCGCGCGTGCGCTCCAGCATCTCCGCCAGGACCCGCGCGGACCCGGCCTGCGCCCACGCGGCGACCCGCTCCCACGCGGCCAGCACCTCGAGGATCGTGAAGTCGTCGAGGTCCGCCTCGTCGAGCGCCGCCAGCGTGCTCGCCAGCCCCGGCCCCGGCACGAGGGAGTCCAGGATCGCCAGCAGCGGGCGCCCGTCGGAGGCGACCGCGCCGTCGGAGGCGACCGCGCCGTCGGCGCCCTCGCTCGTCCGCCGCGCTCCGCCGGTGGGACCCCCGTCATTCCTTCCGTCGAGCCCTCCGCCGGACCCCACGTCGAGGCCTACGCCGGACCTCACGTCGGACCCCGCGTCGAGGACGACGTCTCCCCACACCCAGCGCACGTCGACGGGTTCAGCGTCACCGACTCGGGAACCGCTGCCCCCGGGGGCGGCGAACATGTTGTGCGCGAAGAACTTCGCCACCGCGATCTTGCCTTCGTAGAAGGCCCGGTCGCGATCGCTCGTTGTGTCGAGTGCCGCCTGAGCGACCTGCGCGCCGACCAGCAGCCGCCAGCCGATCAGCAGATCGCCCACCGCCAGCAGGAACCGCACCGAACCGAGGCCGACCTTGTAGAGCTGCTCGGGCTGTTCCTGTGCCGCCATGAGGTAGCCGGTGAGGGT
>NZ_JBHUWC010000239.1:0-4967 GCF_042670225.1 Isoptericola sp. NPDC057191
GGGCCGCGCGCAGACGCGCGCCCTCGGCGGCGACGGCAGCCTCGCCGTCGGCCCCGACGTCCTCGAGCAGACGCCACACCACGTCGCCGTCGGGCCGCACGGCCCAGGCCCCGACGACCCGGCCCTGCCACCACACGGTGGCGCCCGCGTTGCCGGCACTGTCGAAGAGCCGCGGCCGGTGCGGGCCGAGGTACCAGTCCCGGGCCGTCCAGCCCATCGTGGTCGGGTCGAGCGTGGGCAGCAGCGCGGCGTGCCCGGCCACGACGTCGTCCAGCGCCGGGTCGAGGTCCGCGTCCAGGTCGGTCGACCGCAGCATCACGCCGTCGGCGACGACGGCGTCCGCCCCGGGGGCGCCGACCTCCACCTGCACCTCGCGCACGTCGAGCGCGCCGACGGCGCGACGCGCCTGCCCCAGGTTCCAGCCGGTCCACCACCGCAGGTCGGCCACGGTGGCGGGTCCGAACGCCTCCAGCCACGCCCGCGCGAGCTGCACGCGCGCGGCGTCCTCGTCCAGCACGGGGACACCGTCCGGGAACCAGTCGCTCATCGGCGACCACACGTGCCGAGGCGACGTCCAGGCTCCTCGCGGCTCCCCGCGCACGACGGTGCCCTCGGCCGACAGCACCGACAGCAGCTGCGAGGTCATGGTGCGGCGCACGTCCCACGACTTGTCCGTGGTGGGCAGGAACGCGGTGCGCAGCAGCGGCGCCGCCCTGGAGAGCTGGGCACCGTCGAGCGGCCCCTGAGCGAGGGCGGCGTGCACCTGCGCCTCTGCCGCCGCGAGCAGCCCCACCGGGTCGTCGACGTCCGGGTCGGTGGGCAGCGTCGCGAGCTCCTTGAGCAGCCGCGTCCGCAGCCTCCGCGCCACGGCGGCGGCCGCCGCGGCATGGACCACCGGCACGACGTCCCGCGGCACGACGAACATCGTGCGGCGCATGCCGAGCACCTTGACCAGGCTGCGCCGCACGAACAGCGCCTCCCGGACGTCGTCGAGGCCCAGCCCCGGCACCCTGGCCAGCACGGCGAGGTGGACGCTGGGCGCCTCGGTCGCGTGCAGCGCGACCAGGCGGCGCGTCACGTCCTCCGGCGTCCGCGCCGCTCCCGGCCCGTCTCCCCCGAGCGCGAGCTGCCGCACCACCAGGCGCCGCCGCCGCTGCTCTCCCGTGATCCGCACCCTCCCATCGTCGGGTGCGCCACCCACACGACGGCCCGCGCGAAGGACGCGATGCCCGTCCGAGCCCGTCCGAGGCCGTTCCCAGGCAACGCTCAGACCTCGGTCGCACACTGACATCATGAGCGCACCCGAGGCACGCCTCGTCGTCGTGGACGACGAGCCCAACATCCGTGAGCTGCTGTCCACCTCCCTGCGGTTCGCAGGGTTCGAGGTGCACGCCGCAGGCGACGGCAACGGGGCGCTGCAGCTCGTCCGTGACGTCGAGCCCGACCTGGTCGTGCTCGACGTGATGCTGCCCGACATGGACGGCTTCACCGTGACCCGCCGTATGCGCTCCACGGGCCGGCACACCCCCGTGCTGTTCCTCACCGCCCGCGACGACACGCAGGACAAGGTGCAGGGGCTCACCGTGGGCGGCGACGACTACGTGACCAAGCCGTTCAGCCTGGAGGAGGTCGTGGCGCGCATCCGCGCGGTGCTGCGCCGCACCCACGCGGGCGAGCCCGAGGACGACGCGGTCCTGCGCGTGGGCGACCTCGAGCTCGACGAGGACTCGCACGAGGTGCGTCGTGCCGGCCTCGAGGTGGAGCTCTCCCCCACCGAGTTCAAGCTCCTGCGGTATCTCATGCTCAACGCGGGCCGGGTGCTGTCCAAGGCGCAGATCCTCGACCACGTGTGGCAGTACGACTGGGGCGGCGACGCCAACATCGTCGAGTCCTACATCTCCTACCTGCGCCGCAAGATCGACAACCTTACCGTCGCAGGGCCCGACGGCGGTGACGTCACGCTGCCCCCGCTCATCCACACGAAGCGCGGCGTCGGCTACCTGCTCCGGGCGCCGCAGGCGCGATGACGTCGCCCGCGCCCGGCGCCCCGAGGGCGACGACGGCCCAGACTCCCGCCGTCGCGACCGGTCCGGCCGGTACGACGGCGGACGGCCGGGCGCTGCCCGCGGACCCCCGCACCGCCCCGGTCGCCACCACCGGCTCGGGTGACGCCGGGACGCAGCGGTGGGGCTGGACGGAGCGGCTGCCCCTCCGCACCCGTCTCGTCACCATCACGGTGCTCGTGCTCGCTGCAGGGCTGATCCTCGCGGCGGTCGTGACGCGCACCGTCGTCTCGGGCTACCTGATCGACCAGGTGGACCAGCAGCTGCGCCAGTCCGCCCAGGGCGTCGCGAGCCTCACCCTGCGGCAGTCGGAGTCGCCCACCTCCGGGCCTCCCACCGACTATGTCGTGATCTTCCGGGACGCGACGGGCGAGGTCAGCAGCGACCCCATCGGCTGGTCCCCGAACATCGAGCGCTACGGCACTCCGAAGATCCCCGTCGAGACCTACGCGGAGGTCCAGGCCCGGCACGGAGAGCCCTTCACGGTCGAGGGATCGGGGGGCACGACCCCCACCCAGTGGCGAGTAGCGCCCCTCGTGTCCGGTCAGGGAGCGACGCAGGTGATCGCCTACGTCGCATACCCGCTCGCCAACGTCCAGCAGACGGTCTCCTACCTCACGCGCTCCCTGCTGTTCTCAGCCCTGGGCATGGTGGTGCTCGGCGGCGCGATCTCGTTCCTGCTGGTGCACCGTTCGTTGCGGCCGCTGCGGGAGATCGAGACGACGGCGGCGGAGATCGCCGCGGGCGACCTGTCCCAGCGCGTGCCCGAGCGCCCGACGTCGACGGAGGTCGGCTCGCTGTCCGCGTCGCTGAACACGATGCTGGCGCAGATCGAGCGGGCGTTCTCCGCCCAGGAGGAGTCGGAGCGCCGCATGCGCCGCTTCGTCTCCGACGCGAGCCACGAGCTGCGCACGCCGCTGGCCACGGTCAAGGGCTACGGGGAGCTCTACCGCCTGGGCGCCCTGGACACGCCCGCGAAGGTCGACGACACCATGGACCGCATCGAGGACTCGGCGCGGCGCATGAGCACGCTCGTCAACGACCTCCTCGTCCTGGCCCGCCTCGACGAGGGCCGACCGATGCGCAGCGAGCCGGTGCACCTGGTCACGATGGCCCGCGACGCCGCCCAGGACCTGCACGCCCTGGACCCGACGCGCGCGGTCACCGTGACGGGCCTGGCGCCCGGCGCCGCCCCGCCGTCGGACCTGGTCGTCACCGGCGACGCCGACCGCCTGCGCCAGGTGCTCACCAATCTCGTGGGGAACGTGGCACGGCACACACCGGCCGGCTCCCCCGCCGAGCTGGCCGTCGGCCGCGCACCCGACGGCTCCGCCGTCCTGGAGGTGCGCGACCACGGCGCCGGCATCACGCCCGAGCAGGCCAGCCGGGTGTTCGAGCGCTTCTACCGGGCCGACTCGTCGCGCAACCGCGAGTCCGGCGGGTCCGGTCTGGGGATGGCGATCGTCGCGGCGATCGTCGGCGCGCACCACGGGCACGTGTCCGTGCAGGAGACCCCGGGCGGCGGCATGACGGTGCGAGTTCTGCTCCCGCCGGCGGGCGGCTACGATGGCGCGTCGTCCTCGTCCGCCTGACCGGCGCGAACGGGCCGCGTGCGATGTCGGCGCGCAGTCGTAGTCTGGCGGAGGACGACAGTCCGAGTCCGGCGACCGAAGGTCTGATTGCGATGGGCGTCATGAGCGCCGACGCGCCCCAGTGGTTCCTCTCCGCGTTCGTCCGCACCTGTCACGGTGCGGGTGCCACGGCCGACGAGGCGGCGATCCGTTCCGTCGGGGAGGACCTCCTCGACCGGTGGTCCGGTACCGACCGGCACTTCCACAACCTGCGGCACCTGGCCGACGTCCTGCACCGCGTGGACGAGCTGTCCCAGGAGACGCACGAGCCCGACCTGGTCCGGCTGGCGGCCTGGTACCACGGCGCCGTCTTCGACGCGACGCGCAAGGTCGCGCAGGCGACCCAGGGCGGCGAGCAGACCACGGTGAGCGCGAACCTCGCGCGCACCCAGCTGTCCGAGCTGGGGCTGCCGGCCGCGGCCGTGGAGCGCACCGCGCGTCTCGTCGACTCGATCGACCGGCACAAGCCGCTGCCCGACGACGTCGACTCGGCCGTGCTGAACGACGCCGACCTGGCGATGCTGGCGGCGGAGCCGCAGCGCTACAAGGAGTACATGGCCAACGTCCGGGCGGAGTACTCGCACATCCCGCTCCCGGACTACCTCGACGCCCGCATCCGCGTGCTGCAGAAGCTGCTGCAGCGGCAGTCCCTCTACCGCAGCCCGATGGGGGCGGCGTGGGAGGAGTCCGCGCGGCAGAACCTCGACGGCGAGCTGCACCGGCTCCTCAAGGAGCGGCGCCTGCTGCCCGAGCAGGCGGAGTCGTCCGCCTCCTGACGCACCCTCGTCCACAGCCTGTGGACGGCGCGTCCGGCCGCCCTTCCGCGCTCCGTAGCGTCGTCCCCGGCATCCCCGGACGGGGTACGGCGACGAAGGAGGACACGTGCGGTACGAGGTCGACAGCGAGCGGGTCGCGCAGGCGGGCGCGGCGGTGAACGGGTCCGTGACGGCGATCCGTTCCGAGGTCGGAGCGATGATGCGGCACCTGCAGGACCTGCAGGCGAGCTGGCACGGCGGCGCCGCGACGCAGTTCGCGGGCGTGATGGGCCAGTGGCAGGCCACCCAGACCCAGGTCGAGGCGGCGCTCGACGCCGTGACGGCAGCACTGTCGTCGGCGTCGCGCACCTACGCCGACGCCGAGGCCCAGGCCACGCGGCTCTTCGCCACCCGCTGACCCGCCACGGGAACGACGACGGCGGCCGGGCCCCCCGCGCGGGGGGGCCGGCCGCCGGCGGGCGGCCGCGCGTGGGCGCCGGCGCAGGCCGGCTGGGGCA
>NZ_JBHUWC010000240.1:0-4859 GCF_042670225.1 Isoptericola sp. NPDC057191
GTTTCGGGACCGAAACAGGGCCAGACGCCCGCCCACAACGCTCAGGGGGTCAGGCGGAGATGTCCCCGCTGAAGTCGACGTCCCTGGTCTCCTTCTGCAGCCACAGCGCGACGAACGTGACCCCGGCCATCGCGGCGAGGTAGACGCCGACGAGCACGGGGGAGCCGGCCTTCTCCCACAGCCACACCGCGATGAACGGCGCGACGGCGGCGCCGAGGATCGACGCGAGGTTGTAGGCCACGGACGCCCCGGTGTAGCGGACGTTCGCCGGGAACAGCTCGGGCAGCAGGGCCGCCATCGGGCCGAACGTCAGCCCCATCAGGGTGAAGCCGAGGATGAGGAGCGACTGGACGCCCACCGTGCCGCCGGCGAACAGCGGCACGAAGAGCAGGCCGAACACGGCGATGCCCCCGGTCACGACCAGCAGCATCGGGCGCCGGCCGTAGCGCTCGGCGAGCGGCCCCGACACCAGCGTGAAGACGCCGAAGAAGACGCAGCCCACGATGAGCATCCACAGGAAGTCGATCTTCTCGTAGCCGAGCCCGGCGGGGGAGCCGTCGGTGGGGTCCGTGGCGGCGACCCCGTAGTTCAGGGTGAACGTGGTCATGAGGTAGAAGAGCGCGTACGTGGCGACCATGATGAAGGTGCCGGACGCCACCTTGCGCCACGAGGTGCGGAAGACCTCCGCCACGGGCACCTTCGCGACGGCCTCGGTCTCGACGACCTTCTGGAACGCCGGCGTCTCGATGAGCCGCAGGCGCACCCACAGGCCCACGATCACGAGGATCGAGCTCGCGAGGAACGGCACGCGCCAGCCCCAGGAGGCGAACTGCGCGTCCGACAGGGTCTGGGAGAGGCCGATGAAGACCAGGTTGGCCAGGATGAAGCCGATCGGCGCCCCCAGCTGGGGGAACGTGCCCCACACGGCGCGCTTGCCGGCCGGCGCGTTCTCCGTGGCGAGGAGGGCGGCGCCGCCCCACTCGCCGCCCAGGCCCAGGCCCTGGCAGAACCGGCACAGCACCAGCACCACCGGGGCGAGGACGGCCCAGCCAGGGTTCGTCGCGGCGGGGATGAGGCCGATGACCACCGTCGCGATCCCCATCGTGAGGAGCGACGCGACCAGCGTCGTCTTGCGGCCCACCCGGTCGCCGAAGTGACCGAAGAGGACGGACCCCACCGGGCGCGCCACGAACGCGACGCCGAACGCGGCGAACGATGCGAGCAGGGCGGTCGTGCCGTCCTGGTTCGGGAAGAACAGGGCGGGGAAGACGAGCGACGCCGCGGTCGCGTACGCGTAGAAGTCGTAGAACTCGATGGAGGTGCCGATGAGCGACGCGACGATGACGCGGCCGCGCGAGTTGACGGCCGGCGTCGGCGTGCTCGGGGCGCCCGAGGTGACGGAGGTGGTCATGGGCGGGGACCGTACGCCCGCGGTCCGCATCCTGAACACTTGTCTCGACATACGAAATCGCTCGACCTGCGAGCAGGGTGCCCGCAGCGTGAAGGTGTGGTGAACGTGAATAAGGCGGCGGCGGCGCGTGTTGGCACCACCGTGCCGGGCGAGGCAGGATCGACGGCGCACTGGGACACACCATCCTGGGACCACTGCATCCGCGACGACGGGACGAACACGACGACATGAACGATCTGCTGCACGTCAACGGCGGGACCCCGCTCGAGGGCACCATCACGGTGCGAGGGGCCAAGAACTTCGTCTCGAAGGCGATGGTGGCGTCCCTGCTGGGGGAGTCTGCGAGCGTGCTGCGGAACGTCCCGCAGATCCGCGACGTCGCGGTCGTCACCGGGCTGCTCGAGCTGCACGGCGTGAACGTGAAGGCGGACCCGGACGGCGGGATCCTCGACCTGGACCCGTCGAACGTCGAGTCGGCGCACGTGGCGGACATCGACGCGCACGCCGGGTCCAGCCGCATCCCGATCCTGTTCTGCGGCCCGCTGCTGCACCGCCTCGGTGAGGCGTTCATCCCCGACCTGGGCGGCTGCCGGATCGGCGACCGGCCGATCAACTACCACCTGGACATCCTGCGGCAGTTCGGCGCCGTCGTGGACAAGATGCCGAACGGCATCCAGCTGCGCGCCCCGCGCCGCCTGCAGGGCACCAAGATCTCGCTGCCGTACCCGTCGGTCGGCGCGACGGAGCAGCTGCTCCTGACGGCCGTGCGCGCGGAGGGCATCACCGAGCTCACCGGTGCCGCCATCGAGCCCGAGATCATGGACCTCATCGCCGTCCTGCAGAAGATGGGCGCGATCATCTCCGTCGACACGGACCGCGTGATCCGCATCGAGGGTGTGGACCGCCTCGAGGGCTACTCCCACACCGCCCTCAACGACCGCATCGAGACGGCCTCGTGGGCGTCCGCGGCGCTGGCCACCGGCGGCGACGTGACGGTCAAGGGCGCCACGCAGCCCGAGATGATGACGTTCCTCAACACCTTCCGGAAGGTGGGCGGGCGCTTCGACGTCCAGGAGGACGGGATCCGGTTCTGGCACCCCGGGGGCGACCTCGACCCCATCGTGCTCGAGACGGACGTGCACCCCGGCTTCATGACGGACTGGCAGCAGCCGCTCGTCGTGGCGCTGACGCAGGCGAAGGGCCTGTCGATCGTGCACGAGACGGTCTACGAGAACCGCTTCGGCTTCACGGACGCGCTGCGCAAGATGGGCGCGACGATCCAGGTCTACAAGGAGTGCCTCGGCGGCCGGGACTGCCGGTTCGGGCAGCGCAACTTCCAGCACTCCGCCGTGATCTCCGGCCCGACGCCGCTGTCCGCGGCGGACATCGAGGTGCCGGACCTGCGGGGCGGGTTCTCCCACCTCATCGCGGCGCTCGCCGCGAAGGGCACCTCCACGGTGCGCGGCATCAGCCTGATCGACCGGGGCTACGAGTCCTTCCAGGAGAAGCTGGTCGCCCTCGGGGCCGACGTCTCGCGCGGCTGACGCGCCACCCCGGCGCGCTGGCACGGCCGGTCGGCGCGGGCGGGTAGGCTCTGAGCCCGTGCCGATCGCCCGACCTGACTCCCGTGGTTACCGCGCCGTCGCGCGGCTCGTGCGGCCCCTGCTGTTCTCGATGGTCCGCTACGACTGGCGCGGCGGCGAGGAGAACCTGCCCCGCGAGGGCGGGTTCATCGCCGCCGCGAACCACGTCACGGAGTTCGACGCACTGACGCTGGCGCACTACCTCTTCGACAAGGGGTTCGAGCCGCGGATCCTGGCCAAGCGCGGGCTGTTCACCGCGCCGGTGGTCGGCTCGCTGCTCCGTGCCACGCGGATGATCCCGGTGGACCGGGGCACGGCCGCCGCCGCGACGTCGCTCGAGGACGCGGGCGCGCAGCTCGGGGACGGTGCCTGCGTCGCGATCCTCCCCGAGGGCACCCTGACGCGGGACCCCGACCTGTGGCCCATGGAGGGCAAGACCGGGCTGGCGCGGATGGCGCTGGCCAGCCGCCTGCCGGTGGTGCCCGTCGCCCAGTGGGGCGCGCACAAGATCCTGCCGCGGTACGGGCGGCTCCTGCGCCCGTTCCCGCGCAAGCGCGTCACGATCGTCGCCGGCCCGCCGGTGGACCTGTCCGACCTGTACGACCGCCCGCTCGACACCCAGGTGCTGCGGGAAGCCACCAACCGCGTGATGAACGCGCTCACGGCGCTCCTCGCGGAGATCCGCGGAGAGACGCCGCCAGCGGCCCGGTTCGACCTGCGCAAGCACCCCGAGTACGAGAAGAAGCAGACCCACTACCCGCCCGTGGAGCGCCCTTGAGCAACGACCTGACCACCGAGCTGCCCGTCGTCCCCCGCGCGGCGGCCGCGCCGCGCCGGGTCGCCGTCCTCGGCTCCGGTTCGTGGGGCACGACGTTCGCGAAGGTCCTCGCCGACGCCGGGTGCGAGGTCCGGCTCTGGGGACGCGACGCCGCGGTGGCGCACGAGGTCACCACGGCGCACCGCAACGAGAAGTACCTGCCCGGCATCGAGCTGCCGCCGATGGTCGGCACCACGGACGCCGCCGCCGCCCTCGCCGGAGCGCAGATCGTCGTCGTGGCCGTGCCGTCGCAGGTGGCGCGCGCCACGCTGACCGCGGTGCGCGAGCTCGTGGAGCCCGACGCGGTGATCGTCTCCCTCATGAAGGGTGTCGAGCTCAGCACCGACCAGCGCATGAGCGAGGTGATCGCCGAGTCCCTCGACGTCCCGGCGGCGCGCGTGACGGTCGTCTCCGGCCCGAACCTGGCCCGGGAGATCGCCGCGGAGCAGCCCACCGCGACCGTCGTCGCGGGCACGGACGACGCGGCGACGCGGCTGGTCGCCGAGGCGTGCACCACCCCGTACTTCCGCCCCTACCTCAACCGGGACGTCACCGGCGTGGAGCTGTGCGGCGCCGTGAAGAACGTCATCGCGCTCGCCGTGGGCATGGCCCAGGGGCGCGGCTTCGGCGACAACACGACGGCCACGGTCATCACGCGCGGCCTGGTCGAGATCACGCGCCTCGGGCTCGCGCTCGGGGCGGACGCCGCGACCTTCGCCGGGCTGGCCGGCATGGGCGACCTCGTCGCGACCTGCGCCTCGCCGCTGTCCCGCAACCACATGGTGGGGCGCCGCATCGGCGAGGGCCGCACGCTGGACGAGGCGGTCGAGGCCACCGGCACGACGGCGGAGGGCGCCAAGTCCTGCCGCTCCGTGCTCGACCTCGCCGCCAAGCACGGCGTGGACATGCCGATCACCGCCGGCGTCGTGGCCGTCCTGTACGACGGCCTGCCGGTGGAGGACATGGCCCGCGGACTGCTCGCCCGGCCCCAGAAGTCGGAGGGCGTCGGCGCCTGACGCGCCGCCGGTCAGCCGGCGGCGCGCAGCGC
>NZ_JBHUWC010000241.1:0-4840 GCF_042670225.1 Isoptericola sp. NPDC057191
GGGACGTACTACCTCGGCGCCCTTCGTGCTACCTCGGCGCGGCGCGGACTACCTCGGCGCGGCGCGGACTACCTCGGCGGGGCGCGGACTACCTCGGCGGGGCTCGGACTACCTCGGCGTCAGTCCGCGCCGAGCGCCCACCGCATGGGGACCAGCTTGGCCTCGGACTCGGCGAGCTCGGCCTCCGGGTCGGACGCCGCGACGATGCCGCAGCCGGCGAACAGGCGCACGTGCCGCGGGTCCGTCTGCGACAGCTCCGCCGAGCGCAGGGCGATGCCCCACTCGCCGTCGCCGTCCGCACCCACCCAGCCGACGGGCCCGGCGTACCGGGACCGGTCCATGCCCTCGATCTCGCGGATGAGGTCGCGCGCCACGACCGTCGGCGTGCCGCACACGGCGGCCGACGGGTGCAGCGCGGCGGCGAGGGTCAGGGACGACGGGGGGCGCTCCCGTCCGCCCGGCGCGACGCGGTCCAGCACGCCCGTGACGTCGGACGCCAGGTGCATGACGTTCGGCAGGTGCAGCACGAACGGGGCGTCGGGGACGTTCATCGACGAGCAGAACGGCTCCAGGGCGCGGGCCACGGAGCGCACCGCGTACTCGTGCTCCTCGAGGTCCTTCGAGGAGCGGGCCAGCTGTGCCGCGTGCAGCAGGGCGTCGTCGTCCGACATCCCCGTCTCGCGGCGGATCGTGCCCGCCAGCACGCGGGACGTCACCAGCCCCTTCTCGCTGCGCACGAGCAGCTCCGGGGTGGCGCCCACCATGCCGGACACGGAGAACGTCCAGCACGCCTCGTACCGGTCGGCCAGCCGGTGCAGCAGCCACCGCGGGTCCAGGGGGTGCTCGGTGGTCGCCAGGACGTCGCGCGCCAGGACGACCTTCTCCAGCTCGCCCGACTGGATCCGGGCCACGCCCTCGCGCACGACGGCGGGCCAGTCGCCCGCCGCGACCGCGCCGTCGGCGAACCGGACACGGCCGGGCGCCGGGACGGGGCTGCGGGGCTCGCGGCGCAGCGCCTCGGTGCCCGGTGCGGCGTCGAGGCTCGCCCCCGGGGTGATCGTCGTCATCCAGGTCACGCCGCCGCGGCGGCCCACGAGCACCCGCGGCACCACGAGGGAACCGTCCGGGCGTGCGCGCCCGACGTCGTCGCCGTCCTGGTCGTCGAGCTGGCCGGCGTCGTCGAACGCGAAGGTGCCGAACGCGACCGGTCCCGTGCCGGGCAGGCGGACGTCGTCGCGGACCACGGCCCGCGCGAGCGTGGCCTGCCAGGCGGCCTCGGCGTCCGCGAACCGGCCGGGGCCGAAGGTGTCGAAGCGCAGCGCCTCGCCCCAGCCGACGAGGCCGTCGCCGCGCCGCACCCAGCTCAGCGGCCGGGCGTCGGGCAGGAGGTCGACGAGGGCGGTCAGACCGCCGGGGAGATCGTCGATCCGGGTGGTGCGGACCAGGAGCGCGAGGGGCTCGGTCGCGGGACCGGGGGCGGTGCCGGTGGTCGTGCCCGGGTGGGGGCGCGGCGCCGGCAGGGGCGTGGCGGACATCGGCTCCAGAGTACGCCCGGAGGCCCGCCACGCCCTTCCACGTGCCGTGCTCAGGTGTGACGCACGGTCACGGCGTGGTCGCGCCGTCGGCACGCTCGTCGGCCGGTGCGTCCGCGCGGCTGCGCGGGGCGCGGTTCGAGCGGTTGAGGACGCCGTCGTCCGCCAGGTCCTCCAGCTGCTCGTCGTCGACCGCCTTGCTCGCGGTGCCCTTCACGAACACCGACGGGTTCTCCGGCGTGCCCGCCTTGATGTGGTTGAACAGGATGTTCAGCAGGATCGCCATGAGGGCGGCCGAGCTGATCCCCGAGTGGAAGATGGTGCCGAACCAGGTCGGGAACTGGTCGTAGAAGTCCGGCTTGGCGATCGGCACCATGCCGAACGAGATCGACGCCGCCACGATGACGAGGTTCATCGAGTTGCCGTAGTCCACCTTGGCGAGGGTGCGGATGCCGGACGCCGCGACCGAGCCGAACAGCACGACTCCCGCACCGCCGAGCACGGGCGTCGGGACCGCCGCGACGACGCGGCCCAGCACCGGCAGCAGGCCCAGGACGACGAGGATCGCCCCGCCCGCCGACACGACGAAGCGCGACTTGATGCCCGTGATCGCGACCAGGCCGACGTTCTGCGCGAACGCCGACTGCGTGAAGGAGCCGAAGAACGGCGACACCACGGACGACGCCATGTCCGCGCGGAGACCGTTCGCGATCCGCTTGCGGTCCACCTTCGTGCCGACGATCTCGCCGACCGCGATGATGTCCGCCGTCGTCTCCGTGAGCGTCACCAGGATGACGATGAGCATCGAGACGATCGCGGCGACCTCGAACGTCGGCGGGCCGTACGCCAGCGGCGTGGGGAACGCGAAGATCGGGCCGTCGCCGACGCCCCCGAAGTCCGCCTTGCCCAGCACGAGCGCGATGAGCGTGCCCGCGACGATCGCGATGAGGATCGACAGCCGCGAGACCGTCCCCGACCCGACCTTCGACAGCAGGATGACGATCGCGAACGTGAGGAACGCGAGGCCGATGTTGCTCGTCGAACCGTAGTCGGGCGCCTCGGCGTTGCCGCCCATCGCCCAGTTCGCCGCCACGGGCATCAGCGTCAGGCCGATCGTGGTGATCACCACGCCGGTCACCACCGGCGGGAAGAACCGGATGATCTGCGCGAAGAACGGCGTGATGAGGAAGCCGATCGCCGACGAGACGAGCACGGCGCCCAGCACCGCCTGGATCCCGCCCCCGCCGCCGACGATGGCGACCATCGTCGAGACGCCGGCGAAGGACACGCCCTGCACCAGCGGCAGCTGGGAGCCGAAGAACCTGATGCCCACCGTCTGCAGGATCGTCGCGAGCCCGCCGATGAACAGCGAGGCGGCGACGAGCGTCCCGATCTCCGCCGGCGTCAGGCCGGCCGCGCTCCCGACGATCAGCGGCGGGGCGATGATGCCGCCGTACATCGTGAGGACGTGCTGGAAGCCGTACCCGAACGTGGCGCCGAGCGGCAGCCGCTCGTCCTCGGGCCGGGTGGGGCTGGTCACCGCGCGGGCGGTGGTGGACCGTGCCATAGCGGACCTCCTTGTTCGCTACCGAGTCAGGTTCACTCTTCCGACTAGCGGAAGAAGCCTTCCATCATTCGACCGGCAAAGGGTGAGGCGTGTCAACCCCTCCCGGGCCACGGATTGCCGTTGAGTAGTCGTCGGGCGGAGCGGGACGGCCGGTGAGTGGCGGGGCGTCCGTGCGGCTCGCGCGGAGAGTCAGCCGGCGACGAGGCGGCGGGCGGCGTCGCGGTGCTCGGCGAGGAGCGTGGGCAGGTCGAGGTCGACGACGTGGCCGTCGACGACCCGCCAGTCGCCGCCGACCATGACCCGGTCGGCGCGGTCGGCGCCGCACAGCAGCAGCGCGGCGACCGGGTCGTGCGAGCCCGAGAAGCGGGGCTCGTCGAGACGCCACAGGGCGAGGTCGGCCTGCTTGCCGACGGCGAGGACGCCGAGGTCGTCGCGGCCCAGCACACGGGCCGAGCCGCGCGTCGCCCAGCCGAGAGCGCGAGCCACCGGCACCGACGCCCCGTACTTGAGGCGCTGCAGGTAGAGGGCCTGGCGGGCCTCCAGGATCATCGTGGACGCGTCGTTGGACGCGGAGCCGTCGACGCCGAGCCCGACCGGCACCCCCGCGTCCTCGAGCTCCAGGACGCGCGCGATGCCGGACGCGAGGCGCATGTTCGACGTCGGGCAGTGCGCCACGCCGGTGCCCGCCGCGCCCAGGCGTCCGATCTCCTGGTCGTCGAAGTGGATGCCGTGCCCGAGCCAGGCCCGGTCGGTCAGCCAGCCCACCGACTCCAGGTAGTCCACCGTGCGCATCCCGAACCGCTCGCGCAGGAAGTCCTCCTCGTCGATCGTCTCCGCGAGGTGGGTGTGCAGGCGCACATCGTGCCGCGCGGCCAGCTCGGCCGTGTCCCGCATGTTCTGCGTGGTCACGGAGAAGGGTGAGCAGGGCGCGAGGGCGATCTGGATCCGGGCGCCCGCACCGCGCTCGTGGTACGCGCCGATCAGGCGTTCCGAGTCCGCCAGGATGGTGTCGGCGTCCTGCACCACCGACTGCGGGGGAAGCCCGCCGTCGTCCGTGCCGAGCGTCATCGAGCCGCGCGTGAGCGTGGCCCGCATGCCGAGCTCGCGCACGGCCTCGACCTGGATGTCGATCGCGTCGTCCAGCCCCGCCGGGAAGACGTAGTGGTGGTCGGCGGCCGTGGTGCAGCCCGACAGCAGCAGCTCCGACAGCGCGACCTTCGTGGCGAGCTCGTGCGCGCGCGGTGTGAGCCGGGCCCACACCGGGTACAGCGTCGTCAGCCACGGGAAGAGCTCGGCGTCCGCGACCGGGCCCCAGGCGCGTGTGAGCGTCTGGTAGAAGTGGTGGTGCGTGTTGATCAGGCCGGGCGTGACCACGTGCTCCGCCGCGTCGAACGTCTCGTCGACGGGCGCCGCAGGGCTGGCGCCGGCCGCCACCAGCTCGCTGATCACGCCGTCCGAGACGACGACGCCGCCGCGCGCGTCGGGTGCTCCAGGGGAGTCGTCGGCGGTGAAGACGGCCAGCGGGTTCTTGATCCAGGTGCTCATCGGTGCCTCCTGACGGCGACGCCGGGGGAGCGGCGCCACGTCGCGCCGGCTCAGTGGGCCTGTCTGCCGATCCAGGGAGCGCCGGCCTCGTGCCGCCGTCCCGCACGACGCTAGGACACCGGTGGCCGGGTGGCAACGGTCAGGCAACGGTCAGATCGGCAGTCCCCGCTCACGTCGGCAGTCCGAGCTGCCGACG
>NZ_JBHUWC010000242.1:0-4787 GCF_042670225.1 Isoptericola sp. NPDC057191
CCCCCGCGGGGGGCGGCCGGCCGTCGTCGCGTCTCGGGGAAGTTCACGGGATCGTCCGTGTCCCGTCCTGGAACCACTCCAGCCACTACTCAACCGGCTTTGGCGCAGATGTGAGGCGCGGGGAGCGGGGGCGGCTCTGCTGCATCGTCGGCAATCGACGGCGTCTGCCCTGTGTCAGCCGCCGTCGATCTCGATGGACCCAGGCGGGTGTGGGTGGACGCCGCAAGTCGGACGATGCCGCACCCGTCAGGAGAAGTCCCCGGCCGGATCTTTTCCCTGAAGTGGAGTGAGAAGTTGGTTCAAAAAGTCGATCCCAAGATGCTGCTGGCACCCAGTGCCCAGCGTCGCCTGAAGCGTGGTGCGGCATTCGGTGCCGCAGCCGTGATCGCCGCCTCCGGCATGGTCGGAGGAGCGGCACACGCCGCGGAGTTCAAGACACCTCTCTCGGCGAGCACCTCGCCCGCCAACCAGGCACTGTCGGGTGCGCTGGCGACGGAAACCAGCGCCGAGTGGATTGAAGGTCCGCTGGTCGCCAACGCGCGCGTCCGTGGCTACGACCCCGTGGTCCGGTACATCACCCTCGGCACAGCCTCGCTGCCGTACGGTGGGCTGAATGTCATCACCGGCATCCACCAGTCGACCACGTCGACGGAGCCGGCAGCGGGGGCGGTCCAGCTGCGCATCCCCGCGCCCGGTCACACTGGCCCGATCACCGTGCTGAGCGGCCCCTTCGCCGGGCAGTGCGTCGCCGTCAACACGGATTCCTTGATCGACCAGCCCCTGACTCTCGCCCCGGCGAGCAGCGGTTGCACGATGTGGACGTGGGAAGCGAAGTCCCAGTGGAACCCGCAGCAGCAGGCCTATGACGACCCGCACGGCACCCTCCGCACGGTCGAGGTGAACGCGAAGGGTAACCCGCAGTACATCGCTCAGGTGCTTGACGCGATTGACACCACCGGTGACGGCGTCCTTGGCACCAACTCCTGGGGCGACCCGAACAGGCCCAGCTCGGACTACGAGAAGACGGACCTGAACTGGGGCGCGACCGACCAGACCTTCGACTGGTTCGTTCCGGACCCGATGTTCCCCGACACGAACCCCGACGGGAACGTGAACGCGTCGGCTTCGGCTGCTGCGGACTCGAACGCGAACCCGGCTGCTCTTGCTGCGGCGACGGCGGATGCTGAGACGACGGCTTCGGCTGCTGCGAAGGCGGATGCCGAGGGCGCGGCCGTGGCTGCCGCTTACACGGACGCCTCGACGAGCGCGTCGACCACGGCGGACACCGATGCGAACGCTTCGGCTTCGGGTGCTGCGGTCGCTGCGGCGAACTCCGAGGGTGACGACGACACGAACGCTGCGGCGACGGCGGAGGCGTCGGCGGCCACGGATGGAAACAACGCGTCGCAGGCTGAGGCTGCTGCGTCGTCGGCCGCGACGGCGGACTCCACGAGCGGAGCCTCGACCGACGGCTCGACGCAGGCATCGGTCGACGGTACGAACACGACGTCGACCGACGGCTCGACGCAGGCATCGGTCGACGGGACGAACACGACGTCGACCGACGGTACGACGGACGCGACGACGAGTGCGGGTGCGTCGGCGAGCACGCAGTCCTCGGGTACGTCGGATGCCTCGGGCGAGGTGTACGAGCCCGTGATGATCACGAAGCCGGCTCAGGGCGAGCGGGTGTACCCGCGCGCTGCTGCGTGGGGTACGGGTGAGCCTGGTGCCACGGTGGACCTCAAGGACATTGAGGGTATTGAGCGTGGTACCACCACTGTGCGTGAGGACGGCACGTGGTCGCTGACGGTCGAGGGCCTTCGGGTGGGCGAGAACGCGCTGATCGCTCGGCAGGTGGTCGGCGACGGCACTGAGGGCAAGACCACGTTCGACGACGTGGGGTTCACGGTGGTCGACGATGGCAGCCAGGCCTCGACGGACACGAACACTGCCGGTGAGGCGGACGCGAACCTGAACGCGTCGGCGTCTGCTGCTGCGGACGCGAACGCGAACCCGGCGGCTGAGGCGGCGGCGTTCACCGAGGCTGACTCGGCGACGTCGGCTGCTGCGCAGGTGGATGCGTCGGCTGCGGCTCAGGCTGCTGCGCTGACGGAAGCGTCGACGCAGGCGTCGACCACGGCGGACACCGAGGCGAACGCTGCAGCTGAGGCTGCTGCGTCGTCTGCTGCGACGGCGGATGCTACGGCGGGTGCCTCGACCGAGGGTTCGACGCAGGCTGACTCGAACGTGAACGCGTCGGCTTCGGCTGCTGCGGACGCGAATGCGAACCCGGCGGCTGAGGCTGCGGCGTTCACCGAGGCTGACTCGGCGACGACTGCTGCTGCGGACGTGGACGCGTCGGCTGCTGCACAGTCGGCGGCTTACACGGAGGCGTCCACGCAGGCGTCCACCACGGCTGACACCGAGGCGAACGCTGCAGCTGAGGCCGCTGCGGTCGCTGCGTCGAACACCGAGGGCGACGACGACACGAACGCTGCGGCGTCGGCCGACACGTCGGCTGCTGCGGAGGCGAACGCTGCTTCGCAGGCTGAGGCTGCGGCGTCGTCGGCTGCGACCGCGGACGCTACGGCGGGTGCCTCGACCGAGGGCACGACCGAGGGCACGACCGAGGCCGCTGCTGCTACCGAGGGCACGTCAGAGACCGACGGTACGGCGGACGCTGCTGCTGCGGACACGGACGGGAACCTGAACGCGTCGGCGTCTGCTGCTGCGGACGCGAACGCGAACCCGGCGGCTGAGGCTGCGGCGTTCACCGAGGCTGACTCGGCGACGTCTGCTGCTGCGGACGTGGACGCGTCGGCTGCGGCGCAGGCTGCTGCGCTGACGGAGGCGTCCACGCAGGCGTCCACGCAGGCGTCCACCACGGCTGACACCGAGGCGAACGCTGCAGCTGAGGCTGCTGCGGTCGCTGCGGCGAACACCGAGGGTGACGACGACACGAACGCTTCGGCCTCGGCTGACACGTCGGCTGCTGCGGAGGGTGACAACTCTTCGCAGGCTGAGGCTGCTGCGTCGTCGGCTGCGACCGCGGACGCGACGGCGGGTGCCTCGACCGAGGGCTCGACTGAGGGGACGACCGAGGCGGCTGCTGCTACCGAGGGGACGACCGAGGCGGCTGCTGCTACCGAGGGCACGACCGAGGCCGGCTCGAACGTGAACGCGTCGGCGTCGGCTGCTGCGGATGCGAACTCGAGCCCGGCTGCTCTTGCTGCGGCGACGGCGGATGCTGAGACGACGGCTTCGGCTGCCGCGACGGCGGATGCTGAGGCTGCTGCGGCGTCGGCGGCGTACACCGACGCATCGACGAACGCGTCGACCACGGCTGACACCGAGGCGGATGCTGCTGCCTCGGGTGCGGCTGTTGCTGCGGCGAACTCCGAGGGTGACGACGACACGAACGCTGCTGCGTCGGCTGACACGTCGGCTGCGGCTGAGGGCAACGCGTCGTCGCAGGCTGAGGCTGCGGCGTCGTCTGCCGCGACCGCTGACGCGACGGCGGGTGCCACGACCGAGGGCTCGACCGAGGCCGGCTCGAACGTGAACGCGTCGGCGTCGGCTGCTGCGGACGCGAACGCGAGCCCGGCTGCTGAGGCTGCGGCGTTCACCGAGGCTGACTCGGCGACGACTGCTGCGGGCACGGTGGATGCGTCGGCTGCGGCTCAGGCTGCTGCGCTGACGGAGGCGTCTACACAGGCGTCGACCACGGCTGACACCGAGGCGAACGCTGCGGCTGAGGTGGCGGCGCAGGCTGCGGCGAACACCGAGGGTGACGACGACACGAACGCCGGCGCGTCGGTGGACCAGTCGGCTGCTGCGGAGGGCAACAACTGGACGGCCGCGGAGGCTGCTGCTTCGGCGGCGGCGACCGCGACCTCCAGCTCGGACGCTTCGACTGATGCTGCGTTCGAGGCGTCGGGCAACCTGAACGCGTCGGCGTCGGCTGCTGCGGACGCGAACGCGAACCCGGCTGCTGAGGCTGCGGCGTACACCGAGGCGGATGCGGCGACGACCGCTTCGGCTGCGGGCACGGTTGACGCTTCCGCCGCAGCTGAGGCTGCTGCGGTGGCCAACGTGATGGCGGGTGCGTCGACCGATGCGTCGACGACGGCTGACACCGAGGCGAACGCTGCGGCTGAGGCTGCTGCGGTTGCTGCGGCGAACTCCGAGGGTGACGACGACACCAACGCTGCTGCGACGGCCGACCAGGCCGCTGCTGCGGAGGGTGACAACGCCTCGCAGGCTGAGGCTGCTGCGTCGTCGGCTGCGACGGCGGATGCTTCGGCGGGTGCCTCGTCCGAGGGTTCGACTGAGGGCACGACCGAGGCTGCTGCTGCGACCGAGGGCATGACCGAGGCTTCTACCGAGGGTTCGACCGAGACCGACGGCACGGCGGACGCTGCTGCTGCGGACACGGACGGGAACCTGAACGCGTCGGCGTCGGCTGCTGCGGATGCGAACGCGAGCCCGGCTGCTCTTGCTGCGGCGACGGCGGATGCTGAGACGACGGCTTCGGCCGCCGCGACGGCGGACGCTGAGGCTGCTGCGGCGTCGGCGGCTTACACGGAGGCGTCGACCAACGCGTCGACCACGGCGGACACCGAGGCGAACGCTGCAGCTGAGGCTGCTGCCGTTGCTGCGGCGAACACCGAGGGTGACGACGACACGAACGCTGCGGCGTCGGCTGACACGTCGGCTGCAGCTGAGGGCAACGCGTCGTCGCAGGCTGAGGCTGCGGCGTCGTCTGCCGCGACCGCGGACGCGAC
>NZ_JBHUWC010000243.1:0-4747 GCF_042670225.1 Isoptericola sp. NPDC057191
GTGCTGACTTGATCCTCAAACTGGCGGTTTGAGGATCAAGTCAGCACGCTCGTTGCCTGGGTCGGTTTCAGGTCAGGGCAGCTCCGGCAGGTCGAGGAGCGCCACGCCCGACCCCGTGGGGACGTACCCGTACACGAGGACGCGCGAGCCGTGGACGGCGAACGAGTCCGACGGGAAGAACGTGCGCTGGTCCACCATGTGGCCGACGTCGAAGAGCTTCCCGTCCGCGTCCCACACCACCGGCGTCGTGTCCTCGGGCGTGGGCTGGGCGCTGCCGAGCACCAGGCCCTCGTCCGTGATCGCCGTCGCGGTCCCGTCGAACCCGAGGTCCGGCAGGCGCCGCATGCCGTCCTTCGCCGTCCAGACGAACGCGTCGTCCCCGGACCGCCCCACGACGACGCCCGCCGCGTTGATGCCCTGCGCGACCGCGTCGCCCATCCGCGGGAGGAGGCCCAGGTCCTCGACCTCCCCGGCCGGCGTCCAGCGCACCGCGTGCGCCGCGCCGTCGAGCACCGACGTCCCGACGACGAAGCCCGCGTCGTTGATGGCGAGCGCCTTCGTGCCGCTCGGGTCGTCGCCCAGGTGCGGGAGCATCCGGAAGCCCGCGCCGTCCGTCCAGACCCACGGGTCCGCGTACCGGTGCGCCTTGCCGTCGACCATCACGTCCTGGACCGACGTGCCGACCACCTGGACGCCATGGGTGTCCGTCGCGTCGTTGAGCGCGAACGCGTAGGTGGAGTCGTAGTCCCGCGTGCCCGGCACGCCGAGGTCGACCAGCGTGCCGTCCGCGCGCCAGAGCGCTCCGACGACGTCGCCGGACCTCCGCAGCACCTGCCCGGCGGCGTCGCCCGCCTCGTTGATGCCGTAGGCGGACCCCATGCGGCCGTCCGGGCCGACGTCGAGGGGCGTGAAGCCGCCGTCGGCCGTCCACAGGCCGGGGGTGGTGAGCCCCTTCACCTGGTCGTCGCCGGCGACGACGCCGGAGCCGTTCATGTCCGCGCCGACGAACGGCTGGTCGGTCGCGACCACGTCGGCCTGCGGGGTGCGGACGGCCGCGACCCGGACCTGCGCGTCGCCGACGACGCCGCCCTCGGCGTTCACCAGGGGCACGGTGCCCACCAGCGCACGGGTACCGAACGGGTGGGCCACCGCCGTGACGTCGACGTCGAGGCCGAGCGCGGCCCCGGGGGCCAGCTCGTGGGCCGCGTCGTCGGTCGCGGTGACGGTGCCGAGCGACGGGGAGAAGAACTTCTCCACGTAGTCGAACTCCACCTGGCCGCCGGGGACCGACGTGCCGGAGACCACCACGATGTACGTGCCCGGCGCCGGGTCGCGCACCGTGAGCCGCTCGGGCACCGCGCCGACCTCCTGGCCGCGGGCCACGACCTGCCCGCTGGCGAGGTGCACCAGCAGCACGTCGAGGTCCGCGTCGGCCAGCGGCGTGAGGGTGAGGTCGAGCAGGGTGGCGTCGCGCGGGACGTCGACCCGGTTCTGCTCGACGCCGCCCTGGACGATCTGCCCGCGGAGCTTGACCGTGCGACCGAGCGCACCGGCGGCGGGGTGGACGTCGACCGTGCCCCACGTGTTCGTCGCGGCCAGCTGCACGCGCTGCGGGGTCTGCACGTCGAGCGTGTCGAGCGAGACCTCGGCGGGCGTGAACGAGACGCCCTCGAGGGCGGCACGCACGCGGTAGCCCGGCGTGGCGGCCGGGGCGACGCGCGACGCCTCCACGACCAGCTCCCACACACCGGCCCGCGGCCGCTCGTACGAGTGCCTCGACGGGTCGCACGTGTCGGTCGCCGTGTAGCAGGCGGACGGCGCGTCGACGGGCAGGCCGACCGGGTCGAACGCCCGCACCCGGACGCCCGAGGCGGGGGTGCCGTCCGCGCCCGCGAGCGAGACCTGCAGGTTCTGCACGCCCTCGGGCACGGCGACGAAGACGGACTCGGCGCCGCCGCGCGGCACCGTCCCCGTCGCGGTCACGGTGCGGGCCGGCGCGGCGGCGACGTCCGTCGCGACGACGGTGAGCGGCACGACGTGGTCGACGCCGGGCGTGCTCGGGTCGTCGACCCGCAGCAGCGCCGAGTGCAGGCCGACGGTGCGCGGGTGCGCCTGCACCTGGATCGTCGTGGCGTCGCCGCGGCCGAGCCGCACCTGCCGGGGCACGTCGAACGTGCCGTCGTCGCCGACGAGCGTGAGCCGGTGCAGCTGCGACGCCGCGGACCCGGTCGTGCGCGTCACCTGCACGTCGTACGACGTGCGGTCGCCGGGGGCGAGGCCGCCGTTGCCGGGCAGGCAGCGGTCGTGCACGCCCGCGCCGACGCCCGGCGTGGCCAGGGCCGCCGACAGCGCGGTGCACACCGGCGCCGTGACCGTGTAGGCGGCACGCTCGGGACGCGCGGCGCCGTCGACGAGCAGCTGCCGCCACGCGGCGGGCACGTCCACGACGCCCGCGCCCTGGGCGGCCACCTGGACGCCGTCGATCAGCCGGGCGGTGTCCGTCACGGCGCTCCGCACGCCCGCCGCGGTGACGGCGGTGCCGCGGGCCTTCGCCGCGGAGCGCAGCAGCGCCACGTCGCCCGCGACCTGCGGCGACGCCATCGACGTGCCGTTGAGCATCCCGTACCCGGCGGGCAGGTCGTACCCGGTCTCGGGCACCGCCTCCCCGTCGAGCCACGTGGGGATCGCGGAGACGGCGGCACCAGGTGCGCTCACCGTCGGCTTGAGCGAGCCGTCCTCCGACGGGCCGCGCGCCGAGAACGGGAACAGGCCCAGGTCGGTGGGGACGCGGGAGCCGTAGTCCGCGAACCAGGTGTCGTCGCTGACGGACGCCGCCACGCTGATGACGCCGTCCCCCGTGGACGGCGGCGAGACGGTGTTGAGGCCGGGGCCGTCGTTGCCCGCCGCGGCGACGATGTCGACGTCGTACGTGTCGACCAGCTGGTCGTAGAGGCGCGCGACGGCGCTCGAGCCGTCGTTGAGCGGCACCAGCCCGCCGAGCGAGACGTTGACGACGTCGACGTGGTGGTCGACGACGAGGTCGATCATGCCCTCGGTGAGCGCCACGGCGGTGCAGCCGCCGTTCCACGTGCAGGCGCGCGCGGAGACGATCTGCGCGCCGGGCGCGGCGCCGCGCATCGCGCCGCCCAGCAGCCCGTTGCCCGCCGCGATGGCGGCCACGTGCGTGCCGTGCTCGGCCGCCACGACGCCCAGGTTGACGTAGTCGCCGACCTTGCCGACGTTCGCGCCACCGAGCGGGGACAGGTCGACGTCCTCGCGGTAGTCGACGGTGAACGGCATGCGCTCGGCGACGTCCGTGCCCGGGTCGTCCGTGCCGAGGTAGCCCACCTGCCGGTCGACGCCGAACGGCAGCATCGGCGTCTCCTCGACGAGGTCGCCGTCGGCGTCGGAGTCCACCCGGATCTCGTGGGTCTGCGGGTCGTACAGCAGCGCGAAGCGGTCGGAGGTGTCCCCGTCCCGGTTGAGGTCGCCGGCGGCGTCGGCGCGCGCGGACGACGTCTCGTTGACCGCCGCGACCAGGTACGAGCCCGCGGGGGCGGTGTACTGGATCCCGCCGTACCGGAACGACGGCCCGGTGACCTTGGTCTGCAGGCGCTGCCAGGTCGCGTCGCTGTCGACGACCGGGTCCGTGGCCGTGAACCAGTCCAGGACCTTCGGCTTGCCGTCGGCGGTGGTCTGCAGCGCGGGGTGCGCCAGGTCGACTCCGGTGTCGAGGACGCCGATCACGGTGCCGCGGCCGTCCCAGCGCGGGTGCGCGTCGGTGAAGGTGACCGCGCCGGTCTCCGCGACCGGCAGGTACGGGTTGGTCGCGGGGGTCGACGCCGTCGGCGCCTCCGGGGTGTCGGCGGCAGGGCTCGCCGTCGCGCCGTCCTCGCCGGCCGCGACCGGCGTCGGGTCGGGGACCTTCAGCTCGCGGTCCAGGTCGACGGCGAGGACGTCGCCGCGCGCGGCGAGCGCCGGGACCTCGTCGGTCGGCACGGTCGCGCGCACGTAGCCGAGGTCGTCCTCGGTCCGCCCGACGACGCCGCCGGTGCCCTCGACGGCGTCCTCGACGGCGCCCGCCCGGTCCGGCCGCACGGCGAGCAGGACGGTGACCGTGGCGTCGTCGGAGGCCTGCGCCTCGCTGAGGAGCCGCTGGTCGGCGTCGCCCAGCTTGGCGTCGAGCGCCGTCGCGTCGTCGCCGTCGACGACGGGGGCGAACCCGTCGGCGCCGTCGTCCGCCGCGTAGGGGTCGTCCGGTGCGCCGGCCGCCGCGTCCTGGGCGGCCTCCTGCGGCGAGACGAGCGCGTCCCCGTCGTCGGCGGCGACCGCCGAGGGGCGGGGGGCCGCGGCGGGGGGGCCCCCCGCCGAGGGTGGGGCGAGGGCGGTGAGGGCGAGGGCCACCGCCGTCAGGACGACGGCGGCTCGCCTCGCGCGTGCGGACCCGGGGGCCGGCACGCGGCGGAAGGTCGGTTTCATCGGGGCTCCTCGTGTGAAGGGGTTCCCCGAACGCTCCCGGTGAGGCGTCGACCGGGTCAACGACCTGGCGCGGCGGATCCGCGCCACGGCACGATCTCGCCACCTGCCCCCGCCCCCACCCCCACCCACCCGGACGCAACGAGCGTGGGGGGGGGTTTGGCTAAAACACCGGGGGGGGGTGGGATAAAGCCCCCCCGGTGGGGGGCCCGGGGGGGGGGGGGGGGGCCGGGGGGTGTTGGGGACGCGGGGGGCCGCCCCCCCCCCCCGC
>NZ_JBHUWC010000244.1:0-4719 GCF_042670225.1 Isoptericola sp. NPDC057191
GCGCGGCGCTGGCCGCGGGCCGAACTCCTGCCCGAGTGTCTCGTCGCATGGCCAACCTTCCTCGCGTCACGACCTTCGATGGAACCATGCCGGACTGTCGCAGCCCTAGTCAGGCTGGACGACGGTCGTCTCCGCGAGCGAAGGCGTGTCCAGCACCGAGATCCGCATGGAGTCGACGACCGTTCGTAGAGGGGTCGGGTGCGGGTCGACGGGCCAGTCAGCTCCGCCCGCCGTCCCGAACAGGGCCACGCCGCGCGGAGTGGCCGTGCTGAACCGGAGCGTGTGCCAGATCCCGTCGAACCCGGCGGCGTCGAAGGCTCGTGCCCACGCTTGGGGCACGTCGTAGGGCGTCATGTGGCACAGCTCGTTGCTGATGACGCCGTGGGAGATGGCGTCCTGGTGGTGGGTGTGCGCGAGGCGCATGTCCCGCGGGAGGGTGAGTGCCGAGACGTACCGGTCGCGCAGGAGGGCCGCCGCGACGAACCCGGCGTCTGCGACGTCGGCACCGATGAACTCGCGTGCGGCGGCCTCGGGGCGCGAGGCGAGGTAGCAGGTGCCGCGGGGAGGGTCGAGGTCGAACCGGCCCTTGCGGTTCGAGCTGAAGTACCACGGCGGCAGGTGGTGCTGGCGGTACCACAGACGGCCGGCCTGGATCCTCTTGTGAGGGAATGCAGCAAGGTCCACTCCTTGGCGGGGTGGACCTTGCTGCGTCTCGTCGCGCCGCTGCGTCATGCGGCGGCCGACCAGCGGTCGGCGGTCTCTACGGCCAGGTCGACCGCGACGCTGCCATAGCGTTCCCACGCTGCGGGATCGGTGACCACCTGTCGCGGCGTCTGGCCGTCGAGGGCGGCCGCCGGCGTCGCGAACCAGGTGGCGCGGATCCATCCGTCCTGGTCATCGATCGCGCCCAGCGGCCCCAGCAGGTCGAGGACCTCGGGCCGTACCCGACCCCGGTCGAACTGGAACACCGGGAACAGGCTGTGATGGTCCCGCGTGATCACGCGCAGCAGCCCGTTTCGCCTCCGGCGCTGGTCGACAGCCTGACGCGTCACGTCCCCGAACAGCCGCCGCACGCCCGCGATGTCGTAGAAGGGGCCCACGAGCGCGTCGTAGGTGGTCCGCCTGGGCAACGCCCCGACCATGGCGCGAGCGATCTCGACGACGTCGTCCGTGCGGGGCTCGACGTCGTCCGGCAGCTGCGCGATCTGACGAGCCACCTCCTCGGTGAGCTCCTGCTTGAACTGTGTCGACATCGCACGTCCCTCCACTGTCAACGCCGTCAACCCAGGCTAAGGCGCGTCGTCAACGGCGTCAATCTAGATCGCTCGATCAGGACGGGCGCGACCCGAGCGCCTCCCACTCCGGGCCCAGGACGGACCACACCTCGATGTCCTGCCGCACGCCGCGATACTCGTGGTGCTCGCGCAGCACGCCGTCGCGCTGCATCCCCAGCCGGCGGGCGACGGCGATGCTCGGCGCGTTGCCCGACGCCGCCCACCACTCGACGCGGTGGATGCCGCGCTCCCGGATCGCCCAGTCGATGATCAGCCGCGACGCTCGCGTCACCAGGCCGCGCCCCACCGCCGCCGGCTCCAGCCAGCAGCCCGCCTCGGCCGTGCCCTGCGCCACGTCGAACGTGCGGAACAGGACCCCGCCCACGAGCCTCCCGTCCCACCAGATCCCGTAGAGCCGTCCGGTGTCCGTGGCCGCCTTCTGCGCGTACGCGGCGAGGAACGAGCGGCTGCTCTCAAGGTCGGTGATCCGGTCGGGCAGGCCGACGAACTGCCCGATGAACTCCCGGCCGCGGTCGATGCTCGCCAGCAGCTCCTCCGAGTGCCACGGCTCCAGCGGGCGCAGCTCGGCGCCGTCGTCCCCGAGGGACCTCGCGAACATCGTTCCTCCACAGCGTCGGGACGTCGTCGGGACGTCGCCGCAACGCGCGCCGCCGACGAGAACGGCACGAGCGTAGCGAGGCCCTGGTCACGTCCGCGTCCGCCCCCGGGTGCGTTCGGCCTGGTCGGCGCAAGAACGGCCGGGCGACGCCGAAAAACGTCCGCGCAGATACCGGGCCGGGGCCCCGCGCCTCGCTACGATTCGGCCGTGGAGTCGGGATGGTTCGAGGCGGCGACGGCGGGCAGCGCGGTCGGCCGGGAAGCCCGGGCGGTCGCGTGGGACAACACCCCGCTGGGCCCGCCGAGCGGGTGGCCGGTCGCGCTGCGGCATGCCGTCCGGCTGTGCTTCTCGACGCGCTTCCCCGTGATGCTGGTGTGGGGCCCGGACCTCACCCTGATCTACAACGACGGCTACCGCGACATGCTCGGCACGGACAAGCACCCGGGCGCGCTGGGAGCGCCGGCCGCGGCGGTCTGGGCGGAGATCTGGGACGACGTCGGCCCGCTGTTCGAGCGCGTCCTCGCCACGGGGGAGCCGACGTGGAGCCGGGACCTGTCCCTGCACATGAACCGGTCGGGGTTCGACGAGGAGACCTACTTCACCTTCTCCTACAGCCCCCTGCTGGACGACGAGGGTCGGATCGCCGGCGTCCTCGACATCGCGACGGAGACCACGCAGGAGGTCGTGATCCAGCGCCGGCTCGGCACGCTGGGGGAGGTGCACGCCGCGCTCCCGACGACGTTCGACGACCTACCCACGTTCCTGCGTCCCGTGCTCGACCTCCTGGCTCGCAGCGCCGACGTGTCACGCGCGGCGGTCTACGACGCGTCCGGCCTGGACCTCGTCCTGGAGGCCGGAGCCGCCGCGGTCGCAGGCGAGCGCGACCTCGTCGCCCGTGCCCTCGGCTCGGGCCAGCGGCTGACGTCCGAGGGCGCGGTGGTGAAGCCGGTGCGCTCCGGGGTCGGCAGGGGCATCCTCGCCGTGCTGGTGCTGCACCCCACGTCGACGCGGCCCTGGGACGCCGACTACGCACGCTTCCTGGCCGTCCTGGCCACGACGATCGCGGCGACCCTGCGCGACGTCGTCCGGCGCCGGGCCGCGGACGACGACCTCCGCCGTCGTGCCCGGCGCTCTGAGGAGGAGCGGGTACGGGCCACCGAGGTCTCCCTCGCCCTGCAGCGGGCCGTGCTCACCGACCCGCCGCAGCTCGACGACCTCCAGGTGGTGGTGCACTACCAGCCGGCGGCCCTGGAGCGGGACATCGGCGGCGACTGGTACGACGCCTTCGCGACGCGGGACGGCGCGACCACGCTCGTCATCGGCGACGTCGTCGGCCACGACCTCGGGGCCGCGGTGGCGATGGGGCAGCTGCGCGCCCTCGTGCGGGCCATCGCCTACGACAACAGCAGCGAGACCCCGGCGCGGGTCCTCGAGCGGGTGGACGCGGCCGTCGACGGGCTGCTCGTCGAGGGGGCGGGCACGGCGACGGTGCTGGTCGCCCGGGTCGAGCAGACGGAGGACCAGCAGCGCCGCGGGGCGCGCACGGTGCGATGGTCCAGCGCCGGTCACCTGCCCCCGGTCCTGGTCCGCGCCGACGGGACGAGCGAGGTGCTCTGGGTCCGCAACGACCTCGTGCTCGGCGTGATGCCGACCACGGCCCGTCGGGACCACGTCGTCGAGGTCCGGCCGGGCGACACGCTGGTGCTGTACACCGACGGACTCGTCGAGAACCGCGGCGACTCGCTGCGGCTGCGGGTGGCGCGGCTCGCCCGCGTGCTGGAGGGCACGCACGCGGCCGAGCTCGACGACCTGCTGGCCGCCGCGCTGACGGGGATGCTGTCCGAGACGGTCGAGGACGACGTCGCCATCGTCGCCGTGCGTCCCCGACCGGAGGGTGCGGCGGCGTCGTCCGGGCGGTCAGGCGACGACGCCGTAGAGGCGGCGGGCCGTCCCGGACCAGAGGGCGTCCTCGCCGGCCCCGGAGAGGGGCGGGAGGGCGCGGGCGGTGCGGTGCACGACCTCGTCGTAGAGGGCGACGCGCGCTGACATCGGCCAGTCGCTGCCGAACATCAGCCGTTCCGGGCCCAGCAGCGCCACGGCGGCGCCGACGGCCACGGCGAGGCGGGCGTCGTCGTCGGGCGCCGTCGTGAGGAGACCGGACAGCTTGGCGTGCGCGCGCGGGTGCGCGGCGAGGGCGGCGAGCCCGTCGTGCCAGGCGCCGTCGGGCGCCCCGGCGCCGAGCCCCAGATGACAGACGACGACGTCGAGCGCGGGGTGGCGGGCCGCGAGGGCCGCGACGGCAGGGAGCTGCGCGGGCCGCACGAGCGTCTCGAGCACCCGGCCCGTCGCGGCCAGGCCCTCGCACAGGGTGTCGAGACCGGCGACGTCGGACAGGTCCGCGGCGCCGCCCGGGACGGCGAGCCGGACGCCCGCGACCCGGGCGGCTACCCCCGCGGCGTCGTCGTCGACCACCGGCTGCGCCGCCCCGGCCCACGCGGCGGGGTCGCCGGGACGGGCGTCGTACTGCAGCACGACCGGCCCGGGCAGCGGACCGTGGGCGTCGGCCTGCCGCACCAGCCAGCGCGCCTCGTCCTCGGTGTCGGCGGCCTGCACGGCGACGGCGGCGCGGACCGGCACCGGCGACGTCCCGGTGGCGCGCGCGAGGTCGTCGGCCCCGACCCGGGCGGGCAGGCCGAGGCCGTCCCGGAACCAGGAGATCTGCACGGCAGCCGTGTCCCACAGGTGGACGTGCGCGTCCACGACCCCGCCCACCGTCCCGCCGAACAGGTGGTTACTCACGTTCTCAGCGTTGGGAACGTGAGTAAC
>NZ_JBHUWC010000245.1:0-4669 GCF_042670225.1 Isoptericola sp. NPDC057191
GATCCTGGTGGATCCGGGGCCCTCGTCGTCGACCGCCAGGTCAGCGGGTCAGCGCGTCACTCCGCGCCGGCCTGCATCTGGCCCGTCGGGGGCAGGTCGTGCACCGAGACGCCGGTGGGGGCGTCGAGCGCCGCCGTCGCGCCGACCGAGACCGGCCCACGCTCGTGCTCGCTCTTCGGCATCCCGCGGAACGTGAACTCGCCGAGGATGCCCTCGCCCTCGCCGTCGACCAGCACGAGGTCGCCCGCCTTGAGCTCGCCGAACAGGATCTTCTCGGACAGGGTGTCCTCGATCTCCCGCTGGATCGCCCGCTTCAGCGGACGGGCGCCGAGCACCGGGTCGTAACCCTTCTCCGCCAGCAGGTTCTTCGCGGCGGGCGTGAGCTCGATCGCCATGTCGCGGTCGCGCAGACGCTTGTCCAGCTTGGCGATCTCCAGGTCGACGATCTCGATGATCTCGTCCTGCGAGAGCTGCGGGAAGACCACCACGTCGTCGACGCGGTTGAGGAACTCGGGCCGGAAGTGCTGCTTGAGCTCCTCGTTGACCTTCGCCTTCATGCGCTCGTACGAGGTCACCAGGTCGCCGCCGGCGTTGAAGCCGGTCTGGACGCCCTTGGCGATGTCCCGCGTGCCGAGGTTGGTGGTCATGATGATCACGGTGTTCTTGAAGTCGACCACCCGGCCCTGCGAGTCGGTCAGGCGACCGTCCTCGAGCACCTGCAGCAGCGAGTTGAAGATGTCCGCGTGCGCCTTCTCGACCTCGTCGAACAGGACGACCGAGAACGGCTTGCGACGCACCTTCTCCGTGAGCTGCCCACCCTCGTCGTAGCCGACGTACCCGGGGGGCGAGCCGAACAGCCGCGACACGGTGTGCTTCTCCGAGAACTCGGACATGTCGAGCTGGATGAGCGCGTCCTCGTCCCCGAACAGGAACTCGGCGAGCGCCTTGGCCAGCTCCGTCTTCCCGACGCCCGTGGGGCCGGCGAAGATGAACGAGCCACCGGGGCGCTTCGGGTCCTTGAGCCCGGCGCGCGTGCGACGGATCGCCTGCGACAGCGCCTTGATCGCCGTGTTCTGGCCGACGACCCGCTTGTGCAGCTCGTCCTCCATGTGCAGGAGCTTGCTGGACTCCTCCTCGGTGAGCTTGACGACCGGGATGCCGGTCGACATCGCCAGCACCTCGGCGATGAGCTCGTCGTCGACCTCCGCGACGGAGTCGAGGTCGCCCGACTTCCAGGCCTTCTCCTTGTCGGCCCGCTGCGCGGTGAGCTGCTTCTCCTTGTCGCGCAGCCCGGCGGCCTTCTCGAAGTCCTGCTCGTCGATCGCCGACTCCTTGTCGCGGCGAGCCTCGGCGATCTGCTCGTCCAGGGCCTTGAGCTCCGGCGGCGCCGTCATGCGGCGGATGCGCAGCCGCGCGCCCGCCTCGTCGATCAGGTCGATCGCCTTGTCCGGCAGGTACCGGTCGTTGATGTACCGGTCGGCGAGCTGCGCGGCGGAGACCAGCGCGGAGTCCGTGATGGACACGCGGTGGTGCGCCTCGTAGCGGTCGCGCAGGCCCTTGAGGATCTCGATGGCGTGCTCGAGCGACGGCTCGTTGACCTGGATCGGCTGGAAGCGGCGCTCCAGGGCCGGGTCCTTCTCGACGTACTTGCGGTACTCGTCGAGCGTGGTCGCACCGATCGTCTGCAGCTCGCCACGGGCCAGCATCGGCTTGAGGATGCTCGCCGCGTCGATCGCGCCCTCGGCGGCCCCCGCCCCGACGAGCGTGTGGATCTCGTCGATGAACAGGATGATGTCGCCGCGGGTCCGGATCTCCTTGAGCACCTTCTTCAGGCGCTCCTCGAAGTCACCGCGGTAGCGGGAACCGGCGACCAGGGCGCCGAGGTCCAGCGTGTAGAGCTGCTTGTCCTTCAGCGTCTCGGGCACGTCGCCGCGCACGATGTCCTGGGCGAGGCCCTCGACGACGGCCGTCTTGCCGACGCCCGGCTCACCGATCAGCACGGGGTTGTTCTTGGTGCGGCGGCTCAGCACCTGCATCACGCGCTCGATCTCTGTCGAGCGGCCGATGACCGGGTCGAGCTTGCCCTCGCGTGCGGCCTGGGTGAGGTTGCGGCCGAACTGGTCGAGGACGGCGGAGCCGGACGGCTGCCCCTCCTGCGGGCCGCCGGCGGCCACGGGCTCCTTGCCCTGGTAGCCGCTCAGCAGCTGGATGACCTGCTGGCGCACCTTGTTCAGGTCGGCACCCATCTTGGTGAGCACCTGGGCCGCGACGCCCTCACCCTCACGGATGAGGCCGAGCAGGATGTGCTCGGTGCCGATGTAGTTGTGCCCGAGCTGCAGCGCCTCGCGGAGCGACAGCTCCAGCACCTTCTTGGCGCGCGGCGTGAACGGGATGTGCCCGCTCGGGGCCTGCTGGCCCTCACCGATGATCTCGGTGACCTGCGTGCGGACGCCGTCGAGCGAGATCCCCAGCGACTCCAGGGCCTTCGCGGCGACGCCCTCACCCTCGTGGATGAGACCGAGCAGGATGTGCTCGGTGCCGATGTAGTTGTGGTTGAGCATCCTTGCCTCTTCCTGAGCAAGGACGACCACCCGACGGGCTCGGTCGGTGAATCTCTCGAACATCTGCTGCTCCCTCACGAGCGGCGTTACCTGCACCCCGTCGGAATGACGGCTACAGCCTGACCGCTACGACTCTATGCGCTCCCAACTCGCCGACCCCCCTCGGTAAGCCCATGTTCGCCAGGGGCGTGACGGCGTGCCGCGTTGCCAGCCGGGGGCAGGGCGTCCACGCTCGGAGAAAGGTGGCCGTGGCCGACCAAGGGGGTACCGATGGACGAGATCGAGCAGCAGCCGGGGACGTCGGGAGCCCGGGGCCCTCGGGCCTGGAACGGGGACGACGCCCGCCTGGCCCGGTTCTCCGGCGTCGTGGGCGAGGTGCGCGACCCGCTCACCTGGGGTCTCGACCTGGAGGACGAGTCGCTCACCGGGCTCGCCGACACCGACGACCCGACCTGCGAGCGCTTCGTGCGCGCCTACCGCTCCTTCACCGGCGAGGCCCTCGAGGTCGAGACCTTGCGCGGGCCGGTCCCGGACGACGACGTCGAGGACGTCGTGCGTGCGGCGTGCAGCGGCGCGCTCGCCGCTCCCCTGCACGCCGACATCGCCGCGCCCGTGGACGCCGACCCGACCGACGCCCCCGGCGGCCCCGCCGGTGGGACGCCGGACTTCGCCGACTCCTTCCAGGACTACCGCAGCGCCATGCGCGCCCTCGTCGCCGAGGTCGACAAGGCGCCGCTGCGCACGGGCACGTTCGCCGTCGACGGCGCGGACACCCCGTGCGTCCGCGTCACGGCCCGCGAGACCGCCGCCGTGTACGTCGCGGCAGCCGACCGGGCCCTCGTCATCACCGGACCGCAGGACCTCGTCGACCTGGTGGAGGTCGTGACGCAGCCCGTGGACGACCTGCTCACCGGGCAGCAGGGCCCCCGCCGGCCTGCCGACGACGCACCACCGCCCGCCGAGGACTGACGCGCACGGACGACCACGCACGACCGTCCGCCCGGTCACGACGCGCGGGTGCGTGATCGATGCCGCAGAGCCCCGCCCTGACGCGCCGCAGGGCCGGACCTATCCTGCAACCGAGGGCGCGTCGTCCCGCGACGGGCGGCGCCACGCGACGAGAGAGTCGGGGTGACCGATGCGCGGCATCGTGGTCGGGGTGAACGGGTCGGCGGAGTCGGACGAGGCCCTGGACTGGGCGATGGGCGAGGCCGCGTCGGCGTCCGTGCCGCTCACGGTCGTGATGGTCGCAGCGGGGGCGGGCAAGGGCGCGGACGCCGCGGCGCACGAGGTGGCGCTCGCTCCCGTGCGCGCGGAGGCGCAGGGGATGCTCGACGCGGCCCGCGCCCGCACCGGCCTCGACGTGGAGGGGTCCGTGGTCGCCGCGCCGGGCCCGGCCGCCGACGCGCTGCTCGAGCTCGGCGCGGACGCCGACATGCTGGTCCTCGGCCGGCGACGCCGCGGCCGGTTCGGCCGCGCGGTGCTCGGCTCGGTGTCGACGACGGTCGTCGAGCATGCCCGCGTGCCCGTCACCGTCGTGCGCCACGGCGACCCGGACGGCGCTCCCGAGGACGGGACGTCGACCGAGGGCGACACGCCGCGCATCGTCGTCGGCGTCGACACGTCGGCCCCCAGCGTGGCCGCGCTGAAGCACGCGTGCGAGGTCGCGGCGCGCACCGGCGCGTCGGTCGACGCGATCTTCGCGTGGCAGATCACCACCCTGGCACCGCTGCCCGGCTCGTGGGGCTGGGCCCCGCCGATCGACGACTACGAGAAGTTCGCCGCGGAGTCGCTCGCCGAGGCGGTCCGTGCCGCCGGTGCGACGCTCCCGCCTGAACGCCTGGTGCGGCGCGTCGTGCACGGGCAGGCGGCCAAGCAGCTCGTGCTCGCCGCGCAGGGTGCTGAGCGTCTGGTCGTCGGGGCGCGCGGTCTCGGCGGCTTCGACCGGCTCCTGCTCGGGTCCGTGAGCCGTCAGGTGCTCGACTTCGGCCCCTGCCCCGTCACTGTGGTGCGCGGCTGAACGACTGAGGCACAGCGCGTCAGCGAGGAGCGCCGTCGTGCCGAACAGGTGGTTACGCACGTTCTGAGCGTTCAGAACGTGCGCAACC
>NZ_JBHUWC010000246.1:0-4648 GCF_042670225.1 Isoptericola sp. NPDC057191
TCCCCGGCCCGCCCGCGCGGCGGGGCGTGCGCCCCGCGGCGGCGTCACGCGGCCTGCGCACCCTCGATGTACGAGACGGCGTCGCCGACCGTGGTGAGGTTCTTGACCTCGTCGTCGGGGATGCGGACGCCGAACTTGTCCTCGGCGTGGGTCACGATCGTCATCATCGACAGCGAGTCGATGTCGAGGTCGTCCGTGAACGACTTCTCCGACACGACCGCGTCCGTGGGCAGACCGGTCTCCTCGGCGACGATCTCGGCGAGGCCCTCGAGGATCTCCTGGGAGGTGTAAGCCATGGGGTGCGTCTCTCCTTGAACGGGGTACCGGCCGTCCGGCACCGTGGGGTGTTGCGGTGCGATTGTCCCGCACCACGGGGGTCGGTCACGACCCGGGCGCAGATCCGCCCGGAACCGGACCGCTGGCTAGGGCAGCACCACGACCTGTGCCGCATAGACGAGTCCCGCGCCGAAGCCGATCTGCAGGGCCAGGTCGCCGGAGCGTGCCTGTCCCTCGGCCAGCAGGCGCTCGGTGGCGAGCGGGATCGACGCGGCCGACGTGTTGCCGGTGTCGGCGATGTCACGCGCGACCACGACGCTGTCGGGCAGCCGCAGCTGCTTCACGAGCTGGTCGATGATGCGCATGTTCGCCTGGTGGGGCACGAAGACCTGGACGTCCTCGGGCTCGACGCCCGCCTCCGCCATCGCCTTCGCCGCGACCGGTGCCATCTGGAAGCTGGCCCACTTGAAGACGGTCGGGCCGTCCTGGCGCAGCGTCGGCCAGCCGGCCGTCGGCTCCGCCCGCAGGTCGGACCAGCCGCGGGTCTGCGAGATGGCCTGCGACTTCGCGCCGTCCGAGCCCCAGACGGTCGGGCCGATGCCCGGGGTGTCGGACGGGCCGACGACGGCAGCGCCTGCGCCGTCGCCCAGCAGGAACGAGATCGACCGGTCGGTGGGGTCGACGAAGTCGGACATCTTCTCGGCACCGATCACGAGCACGTGCCGCGCGGCGCCGGAACGCACGAGCGCGTCGGCCTGGCCGATCCCGTAGGCGTACCCGGCGCAGGCGGCGGACACGTCGTAGGCCGCGGCGGGCGTGGCACCCAGTCGCTCGGCGAGGACGGCGGCCCCCGCGGGCGTCTGGTGGAAGTACGTCACCGTCGACAGGATCACGACGTCGACGTCCGCGCCGGTCAGCCCGGCGGAGCCGAGCGCCTTGCGTGCGGCGGCCTCCGCGAGGTCGAGCACGTCGACGTCGGCCGCGGCGTACCGCCGTGTGACGATGCCCGTGCGCTGGCGGATCCACTCGTCGGACGAGTCGATCGGGCCGGCCACGTCGTCGTTCGTCACGACGCGCTCGCCGCGCTCGCCGGCGATCGCGAGGATCCGCGAGAAGCGGACCGGCTCGGCCTGCCGCAGCGTGGGGCGGGACGCGGGGGACGCCGGGGGCACGGTCACGCGGTGGTCCCCGCGCCGGCGACGACGGAGTGGCGGGCGATCAGGTCGCGCGCGGCGGCGACGTCGTCCGGGCTCTTCACCGCGACCGACTCGACGCCCTTGAGCGCGCGCTTGGCCAGGCCGGTGAGCACGCCGCCGGGGGCGAGCTCGAGGATGCCGGTGACGCCGCGCTCGGCGAGGGTCTCCTGGCACAGGTCCCAGCGCACGGGCGCGGTGACCTGGGCGGCGAGCCGGGCCAGGACGTCGGCGGCGGTGCCGTGCCCGTGGGAGCCGGGCGCCAGCGCGTCGTAGGAGGCGCCGTCCGCGTCCGACAGCAGGGGCAGGCGCGGGTCGGTGGCGAGCCAGCCCGTCGCCACCTGCTCGAACGCGACGCGGGCGGTCTCCATGAAGGGCGTGTGGAACGCGCCCGCGACCTGCAGGGGGATGACGCGGGCGCGCGTCGGCGGGTCGGCGGCCAGGGCGGCGAGCCGGTCCAGGTCGCCGGCCGCGACGACCTGGCCGCCGCCGTTGACGTTCGCGGGGAACAGCCCGGCCGCCTCGATGGAGGCGAGCACCTCCTCGGGGTCGCCGCCCACGACGGCGCTCATGCCCGACGGCGCGGCCGCGGCGGCCTCCGCCATCGCCCGCGCGCGGTGCGAGACCAGGCCGACGGCGCCGGCGTCGTCGAGCGCGCCCGAGACCGCGGCAGCGCTGAGCTCGCCGACCGAGTGACCCGCGGTGACGTCCACGACCTCGGTCGTGGGGCGGCCGTCGAGGATCGCCCGCAGCGCGAGGAGCGACGACGACACGATGAGCGGCTGGGCCACGGCAGTGTCGCGGATCGTGTCCGCGTCCGACGTCGTCCCGTGCTGGGCGAGGTCGGTCCCGGCCGCGGCGGAGAAGGAGTCGAGCAGGTCGGCGGTGCCGGGCAGCTCCAGCCAGGGGCTGAGCATCCCGGGGGTCTGAGAGCCCTGTCCAGGGCAGACGACGGCGAGCACGCCCCCACGGTGTCACCCCGCCGCGGGGGCGCGTCGTCGCGACCCGCACGAACCTCGCGGATACCGATTGTGGGATTCCTCCAACACGCGCTCTGTCGGTCGCCCCACGTCCGTCCGTGCCGGCGCCTCAGCCGCCCGTGGCGCCGCCCTCGAGCTGGCCGAGGGCGAGGGCGATCTGCAGCACGAACGACTCCCGCGCGTCGAGCGGGTCCCAGCCGGTGATCTCCGAGACCTTGCGCAGGCGGTAGCGCACGGTGTTGGGGTGCACGTACAGGCGGCGGGCGGCGGCCTCGAGCGAGCGGCCCGTGCCGAGGTAGGCGGACAGCGTCTCGAGCACCGAGCCCGACGCCTCCTGCAGCGGCCGGAACGCCTGCGCCACGAGCGTGCGGCGGGCGGTGACGTCGCCGGTCAGGACACGCTCCGGCAGGATCTCGTCGGCCAGGACCGGCCGGGGGGCCTGCGGCCACGCGGGTGCCGCGGCGAGGCCGGCGAGGGCTGCGGCAGCGGAGGCGGGGGCGTCGGACACGTCGGGCACGACGCCGCCGATGACGACGGGGCCGGGTCCGAACCGGTCGAGCAGCGACGTGGCCGCGGCGACCAGATCGCCCTCGCCGCCCAGGACGAGCACCAGCCGGTCGCCGTGGATCCCCACGAGGGCGTCTCCCGCGGCGCGCCGGGCCAGCCTCCGCAGCTCCGCCGTGCGCACGTCGTCGAGCCGCGTCGTCGCCTCGCCCACCACGACGAGCGCCTGACCGCGCCCGCTCCAGCCCAGCGCCGAGACGCGGGACCGCAGCGCGTCGTCGCCGTCGCCCCGCACCAGGGCGTCCACGACCAGCGCCTCGAGCCGCGCGTCCCACGCCCCGCGGACCTCGGCCGCACGCGCGTAGACCTCGGCGGCCGAGAACGCGATCTCGCGCGAGTAGCGCAGCACCGCCTCGCGCAGGTCCCGCTCGTACCCGGGAGCGGCGATCTCGTCCGAGTGCTGCTCCACGACGTCGACCATGAGACGTACGAGCTGCAGCGTGTGCTGCAGCGAGATCGAGCGCGTGAGCTCGGGCGGCGCGGCCGCGAACATCTCGCCCACGCCGTGGGGCGTCGGGGTGGGCTCGGCGAACCAGCTCACGAATGCGTTGATGCCGGACTGCGCGACCAGGGCGACGTAGGAGCGGTCCTCGGCCGGCAGCTGCCGGTACCAGTGCACCTCCTCGTCGAGGCGGCGCATCGCCGCGGACGTGAGCAGCCCCAGGCCCTCCCGCACGCGCTGCACGTTCTCGCCCCGGCTGACAGGGCTCGGGCCGCCGTCCTCCGCGGCGCCGCCGCCGGTGGGGCTCGTCCCGCGCGCCGTCGAGGCCGGGGTGCCGGTGGTCGTCATGGGTCGAGGATACGGGCGAGGTTGTGGGGAGTGCACAAACACGGACGCTCGACGCGGGGCCCAGCCGGAGGGCCGGTCTTTGGATAGTGTCGGTCCCATGGCCCTCTTGCCCCGGCTCCGGCAGCTGCTGCGCCGGCCCTTCTCTGCCTCCACCGTGGCGGCACGTCGACAGTCGCCCTCGGAGTCGCACGGGGAGCACCTGCAGGAGGACGCCCTGCGAACCATGCTGACCGACGACCCGAACGACGCCCGGGCCTTCCGCGCGCTCGCCGAGATCGTGCGCCGCCGGGCGGCGGAGTCGCCGAACGCCGAGGACCCGCTCACCGCCCCGTCGGACGAGGCCGCCCAGCAGCGGGCCGCCGACCTCGCCGTGTGGTCCTTGGCCGAGGAGCTCGCCGGCCACCCGCGCGCCTGGCGCCCGCTGCTCGAGCTGGGCAGGCTCTCCGTCGTGGACGACCCGGAGGGTGCCTCCCGTCGGCTCGCCACGGCCGCCTCGCGCGACGCGAGCGGCGAGGCGCTCGCCGAGGGCCTCGCGATCCTGCGGGAGGCCCGCATGCCCACCGAGGCCCTGGGTCTCGGGATCGGTCACTGGCGGGTGCGGGAGCACACGCCGGAGGTGGGCCGTCATCTGGTGCTCGCGGCCCTCGAGGCGGAGCGCTACGCCGAGGCCCGCCAGCACCTGGAGTCGTTGACGCTGCACCCGGGCACCGAGGAGCTGCGTGCCGAGCTGAGCCGCATCATCGCCGCACGGGAGCCCACCACGCCGAGGTAGCGCACCACGTCGCCGACGTCGCGCGCAGCAAGTCGCCCAGACAACGCAGACGGGGCCCCGAGCCAGTTGGCTC
>NZ_JBHUWC010000247.1:0-4612 GCF_042670225.1 Isoptericola sp. NPDC057191
GCCCACGCCGCCGAGGAGGGACCGGCGTGGCACGTCACCGAGGTGCTGGACGTGCTGGGCGTGGAGCGCGTGGACCACGGCATCCGCGCGCTGGAGGACGCCGACGTCGTCGACCGCCTGGTGCGGGACCAGGTGCCGCTCACGGTGTGCCCCGTCTCCAACGTCCGCCTGCAGGCGGTGCCGTCGCTCGCCGCCCACCCGCTGCCGGCGATGCTCGCGGCCGGGCTCGCCGTGTCCTTGAACTCCGACGACCCGGCGTACTTCGGGGGCTACGTCGACGAGGTCGACGACGCCGTGACGGCCGCCTTCGGGCTCACGCGGGACCAGCGCGCCGACCTCGCCGCCGCCTCGTTCCGCGGCTCCTTCCTGGCACCGGCGCAGGTCGCGCGGCACCTGGCGGCCGTCGAGGAGTGGCGCACGGCAGGCTGAGCGGCTCTCGCGGGGATCGGTCCGAGCGCCGCTGCCGGGGTGCCCGTCGCGGGCCGAGGCGGCAACACGCACCCGGGACCTGCGGCGTCGCGGCCCGGACCCCGGGTACCGTGAGGGCATCATGGCGACCCGGACACCCGCCCGCAGGATCACCGGGACTCCGCGGGGCACGGCGAGAACGGGGCGGACCGCATCCGTGGCCGCCCCGACCCGGCGTGCGCCCGCCCGCAGCTCGTCCTCCGGCCGTTCCGGCAAGAGCACGGGCAAAGGCAAGGGCACGGGCCGCGGCGGCAACGGGCGTCGTGCACCGGCCCGTCCGGCGCGGTCGGGGCCGTCCTGGCCGGTCCGCGCCGTGCGGGGCCTGTACCTGGGCGTCGCGCACGGGCTCGGCAGCCTGACCCGCAGCATCACCAAGGGAGCAAGAGACCTGGAACCCGAGCACCGCCGAGACGGCGTCGCCTTCTTCCTCATCGCCCTCGCGCTGATCGTCGCCGCGCGGGAGTGGTGGGGGATCTCCGGCACGTTCGGCACCGTCGTGCACGCCGTCGTCGCCGGCACCGTCGGCCTGGCCGGCGTGGCCGTGCCCGTGCTGCTCCTGTGGCTCGGGTTCCGCGTCATGCGCCACCCCGAGCGAGCCCAGGCGAACTCCCGCGTCGCCATCGGGCTCGCCTTCCTCGTGGTGTCCGTGTGCGCGCTCGTCGCGATCGCGGAGGGCACGCCGGCGCCGAGCGACGGGTTCGCCGCCCTCCAGGACGCAGGCGGCATCATCGGGTATCTCGCGGCCACGCCGGTCGTGACGGGCCTGACCGAGTGGGTCGCCGTGCCGCTGTTCCTGCTGCTCGGGTTCTTCGGCCTGCTGGTCGTCACGGCCACGCCGGTGCACCGGATCCCGGAGCGGGTGCGTGGCCTGTACGACCGGCTCACGGGCAACCATCGCGACCCGGACGAGACCGCCGACGACGGGCTCGCCCTCGCCGAGGGTGTCTCCCGGCACGACGGCACCGACCCCGCGCCGCGCAAGAAGCGCACCCGCAAGACGAAGGCCGAGCGTGCGGCGGAGGCCGCCGAGGCCGCAGGCCTCGACGAGTACGTGGGCGACGAGGCCTTCGAGAAGGCGGCCACCCTGGAGAAGGAGGCGGCCGAGGCACGCGCGGCAGCCAGGAACGGGCAGGGGAAGGCCACCCAGCGCGTCGGGGCGGCCCCCGCGACCGCCCCGGTGGAGGCGGTCGGCGCCGCCACCACGGTGACCCGGTCGGACGAGGGGGCCGCGGCCCCGGCCGGCGACCTGCCGCCGATGGGGCGTGCCGAGCAGCCGATGCTCGACGGCGACACCGTCTACCTGCTGCCCGACGAGGAGTCGCTCGTCAAGGGCGCGCCGCACAAGACACGGTCCGCGGCGAACGACCGGGTGGTCGAGTCCCTCACGAAGGTCTTCGAGGACTTCGGCGTCGACGCGCAGGTCACGGGCTTCACCCGCGGCCCGACCGTCACGCGGTACGAGGTGGAGGTGGGTGCCAAGACCAAGGTCGAGCGCATCACCTCGCTGTCGAACAACATCGCGTACGCGGTCGCGAGCGCCGACGTGCGGATCCTGTCGCCCATCCCGGGCAAGTCCGCGATCGGCATCGAGATCCCGAACTCCGACCGCGAGACCGTCGTCCTCGGCGACGTGCTGCGGTCCTCGGCCGCCCGCCGCACCGAGCACCCGATGATCATGGGCGTGGGCAAGGACGTCGAGGGCGGCTACGTCGTCGCGAACCTCGCGAAGATGCCGCACATCCTGGTGGCGGGTGCCACGGGCGCGGGAAAGTCCAGCTTCATCAACTCGCTGATCACCTCGATCCTCATGCGGGCCACGCCGGAGCAGGTCCGGCTCGTGCTGGTGGACCCCAAGCGCGTCGAGCTGACGATCTACGAGGGCATCCCGCACCTCATCACGCCCATCATCACCAGCCCCAAGAAGGCCGCGGAGGCCCTCGACTGGGTGGTGCGCGAGATGGACGCCCGGTACGACGACCTCGCGACCTTCGGGTACAAGCACGTCGACGACTTCAACTCCGCCGTGCGCGCCGGCAAGGTGAAGCCGCTGCCCGGCTCCGAGCGCAAGATCGCTCCTTACCCGTACCTGCTGGTCGTGGTCGACGAGCTCGCGGACCTCATGATGGTCGCCCCGCGGGACGTCGAGGCCTCGATCCAGCGCATCACGCAGCTCGCGCGCGCCGCCGGGATCCACCTGGTGCTCGCCACCCAGCGGCCCTCGGTCGACGTCGTCACCGGCCTCATCAAGGCGAACGTGCCTTCCCGCCTCGCCTTCGCGACGTCCTCGCTGGCGGACTCGCGCGTGGTCCTGGACCAGCCCGGGGCCGAGAAGCTCATCGGCCAGGGTGACGCCCTCTTCCTGCCCATGGGCGCGGCCAAGCCGATGCGCGTGCAGGGCGCCTGGGTCACCGAGTCCGAGGTGCACAGCGTCGTCGAGCACGTGAAGGCGCAGCTCAAGCCCGTCTACCGGGAGGACGTCACCGCACCGGCCGCGGCCAAGAAGCAGGTCGACGAGGACATCGGCGACGACCTCGACCTGCTGCTGCAGGCGACCGAGCTGGTCGTGACCACGCAGTTCGGCTCGACGTCCATGCTGCAGCGCAAGCTGCGGGTGGGCTTCGCCAAGGCCGGCCGGCTCATGGACCTGCTGGAGTCGCGGGAGATCGTCGGGCCGTCCGAGGGGTCGAAGGCCCGCGAGGTGCTCGTGACGCCGGACGACCTGCCCTCGGCGCTCGCGCTGATCCGCGGGGAGACGCCCCAGGCGTACGACCAGGACGCCGACACCGCGGGAGGCGGAGCTCCCGCCGACCCCTACGCGGACGGCACGGACGGGCACGCCCCGCCCGTGGCCACCGACTACCACGACGACGCGGACACCGACCCCGAGCACGGCTGGCGCTGAGTCCGCGCCGGTCGGTCACCGTCCGTGCGGTACGACCCGTGGGGGCAGGCCCGTCGCCTCGGGGGGTCGGCGCCGCTCGCGCGCGACGTGGCCCACCGCGTCGGCGACCCGGTCCGCACGTGCCCCGAGCTCCGCACCGGACAGGGTCGTGCTCGCCGGGTCGTCCAGGACGTCGGGCAGCACGTGGACCTCGTGGCCCGCGGCGAGGTCCACCGTGGTCCCGGTCCAGCGCAGGGCCGACACCTGGGTCGGTTCGTCCGGCGCCTCCTGGGTGAACGTCGCGGTGAGGAGCACGCCGTTGCTCGTCCGGGCGTCGCAGCACGCGCTGCTCTGGTTGGACAGCAGGTTGCCCAGGCCGTACGCCACCCACATGCCGTGCCCGCCCGGCCCCCGCCCCACCCGGTCGATGCGCTGCGGCACGTGGGCGTGGTGCCCGATGACCAGGTCGACCTGCCGCGACCGCGCCAGACGACGGACCACGTCCTCCTGCTGGTCGGTGAGCGTCTCGGTGTACTCCGTCCCCGCGTGGAGGCTGACGACCACGACGTCGGCGCCGGCCCTGCGTGCGGCGCGCGCCTGGGCGACGAGGTGGTCGGCGTCGATGAGGTTCACCGCCCACGGCGCGTCCGCGGGCGTCGGGAGGCCGTTCAGCCCGTAGGTCGCCGCCAGGTGCGCCACCGTGATCTCCCGGCCGGCGCGCTCGAGCACGTACAGCTGGGGGGCGTCCTGCTCCGCGGCGCTCCGCGCCGTCCCCACGTGGCCCATGCCCTCGGCGTCCAGACGTCGCAGCGTGGCACGCACCCCGGGGTAGCCGCGGTCCACCGAGTGGTTCGACGCGGTGGAGCAGCCGTCCCAGCCCTGCTCGTGCAGGTCGCGCAGCAGCCCCGGCGGTGCGCCGAAGAGCGGGTAGCCCGTCGGCAGGGTCCCCTTCGGCGCCACAGGGACCTCCAGGTGGCACAGCGCGAGGTCGGCACCCCGCACCCAGCGGTCGAGGCCGGCGAGCAGCGGGGAGAAGTCGGGGTCCTGGCCGCCGCCCGCGGAGTCCACGACCGGCCCGTGGGGGAGCACGTCCCCCGCTGCCAGGAGGGTGAACACCGCGGGCCGCGGTGACGGGCTCGATGTCGGGCTGGATGCTGCGCTGGATGTCGGTGGGGCCGCCGGGGGCGTCGACCCCGCGCCCGGCACCCCCGGCGAGGCGCCGAAGAGGGTGCCGAGGCCGAACGCCCCGGCCACGCCGAGGAC
>NZ_JBHUWC010000248.1:0-4594 GCF_042670225.1 Isoptericola sp. NPDC057191
CCCCCGGCCGGGGTGCGGCGCCGTCGGCGTCTTCCGGGACGGCGGGTCGCATCAGGGCGCGAGCGACCACCCGTAGCGGGCGCCGGGCGCGGCGCCGAGGTCGAGCCGGACGACCGCTCCCTCGGCCAGCAGACCGGTGAGCACCGCCCCGGTGCCGCCGTCCTCCCCCGGGACACCGACGTCCGGCGCGCGGCCCGGACGGACCCACGGGTCCGGGCCGAGCACCGCCCCCATGCGGTCGCCGGCCTCCGCCCGGCCCGGCACCGCGGGCGAGTCCTGCGACCACCCCTGACCGGTGCCGAGCGCCTGGACCATCCCGGCGTCACGCACCGGGCCGACGTCCTCCGCCGGCGTCCCGACCACGACCCGCCACGCCCCCCGCAGGTACGCGGAGGAGACGGCGCTGCCGAACCGGTCGCCGTCCTCGGCGGTGCCCGCCGCCCCTGCCGAGTCCTGGTGCCGGGACCGGAAGTCCAGCAGCGGCTGCGTCAGGCCGGGGTGCACCCGGCCGATCGAGACCATGCCCGCGTCCACGTCCGCCCCCAGGTCCTCACCCGGAGCCCCGACCGCGAGGTCGACCACCACGGGGTCGCCCGGCACGGGGAACAGGTGCACCGCCGCGCCGAAGCGGTCCCCCGCCTCGGCCTCCCCCGCCACCTGGGCGAGCCCCTGGTGCAGCAGGGCGGGCGGGTGCTGGGTGCCGGGCTCCGGCGGCGGCCCGCCCGGGTCGCCCGGCGGGGCGAACCACAGCCCGACCCCGCCGGCGCCCGCCTTGCCCGCCACCCGCAGGCCTGGCGCTCCCGCAGCCATCACCTGTCCGCGCACGCTCAGCGACGAGCCCAGCGCCGCCCCGGCTGCCGCGGTGCCGCGCACCCCCAGGGCGGCGAGGTCGACGACCTCCCCGCCACGGGTGGTGGTGTCGGTCGCGCCGACGACGAACGACGTCACCCGGCCCGCGTCCGGAGCGCTCGTGGCGTCGTGCCCGGGCGAACCCACCCACAGCAGCTGCGGCTTCGGGTCGATCGTCTCCTCCGGGTAGGAGGCCGACGCGAGCGCGGCCCCGAACCGTGCGCCCGCCTGCGGCGTGCCCAGCACGCTCTCCGAGTCGGCCGTGACCCGCTCACGGAGCTCGAACGCGCCGAGCGCGGAGTCGTACGCGTACAGGTAGACCGCCCCCGCGCGCGGCATCCCGGCCACCGTCTCCTCCGGGCTGCCCACGACGAGCTGGGTGCAGAACCGGTCGTCGCCCTCCTGCTCGTACGAGCGCAGCTGCGTCACCGCCGTGCCGAAGCCGACCGGCCCGCGCAGCACGACCGTGCGCGGTTCGCCGTCGCCCGTGAGGCGGACCTCGACGGTGCCCGGGCGACCCGTCCCGCCGGGGGCGCCGACGACGGCGTCGGGCACCCGGTCGCCGTCGAAGTCGTGGCTGGGGCCGAGGCACTCCGGCTCGGCGACGGCGGCGGGCGCGACGACCGCTCCCGCTCCCACGCCCGCCGTGACGAGGGCCGCGCAGGCGAGCACGGCGCGCGCGGGTCGGCCCCGGCGACGGCGCGCCCGGGCGGTCACGGACCCTGATCGGAGCCGGACGTCGTCGCGCATCGTGCCCTCCCCCGGGCGCCGACCGGCGTGCCGTCGCGCAGGTCGTCCACTCGACGCTACGCCCGCGCCACGCCCGGCCGGAAGGCCCCGGCCGGGTGAGCGTGCGTCCGCGACCGGCGCCGCACGTCAGTAGCGGACGATCGTGACCTCCGGCGACACCACGGTGGCCACGTGCGCCGCGTCGGACGGCACGTAGCGGAACCTCAGGTAGACCTTCCCCGGCTTCCCGTCCGCGGTCCTGAGGTACGTGGCCGGCACCTTGACCCGCTGCACGCCCTGCTCGCTGGTCTGCAGCGCCCAGTCCGTCGCCCAGCGCGTCCGCCAGCCCCAGACGTCGGCCCGCGGGCTGCGTGTCTCCAGCACGAGACGTCCGCGCTCCGGCATCCCCGCCGTGCTCACCCGCACCGTGCCCGGCTCGTCCCTGCCGAGGTCTGCCTTCACCCGGTACCACCGGTGGTCCATCGACAGGCGCACGCTCGGCCTCGCCTTCGCCACGACGACGCGCACCCCCGCCCAGCTCGTGTCGTACCGGGTGGACGTGGGCGTAAAGCTGGCCTCCAGACTGTGCCTTCCCGGGGCCAGGGCGGTGCTCCCCACCAGGAGGGAGCCCTTGCCGTCCACGATCCGCGCGGTGCCCAGCACCCGAGTGCCCCGGGAGAACGTGACCTTCCCGTCGAGCCGCGCGCCCGTCTCCGACGTCACCAAGAAGCGGACCCGCCGGGCCGTCCCGTACCGCCACTCGGTACGCTGGCCGGTCTCGATCTGGACCCACGACTGGAAGCGCGGCTTGACGTTCACGATCTTCGGGACGATCGGCGCGGCGTAGAACGAGCTGCGCAGCTCGACGAAGACCTTCGGGTCGGGCTTGGACAGGTTGAGCACGTCGCCCGGGTCGAACGCGACGGTCGCGACGCCGTCGACCAGCTCGGCCGTGCGTCCCGGCGACCAGTCGTCGCTGATGTGGTTGCGGACCTCGATGGTCCCGGTGACCGGCCCGAGGTCGGAGACCGCCCGGACGACGACCTTGGCCTGCCACCCGAGACGCCACGTCGACGAGGTCTGCACCGTCAGGGTGGCCGGCCGCTTCTGGACGTTCGCGCCGACGAACCAGGTGCTCAGGACCGTTCCGCCCGCCGCGTCGCGCAGGACCATCCGGTAGACGCGGCCGGGAGTCATGCCGGTGCCAGGGACTGCGACCGTCGCGACGCCGCCGGTCAGGGCGGCCGCGCCGAGCGCCCTGCCGACCTCGTCGTCCAGCTCGGCCCAGCCGTTCTGTGGCAGGTCGGTTCCCGTGAGGTCGACCTTGACGTCAGCCGGGTCCCCGTAGACGCGCGGCTCCGGGACGACGGGCCTGGCAGGGACGTCCACCCGGAGGACGGCGGACGCCACGGACAGCGGCGTCGACACCCCTCTCTGGAAGTGAGCGACCTCCAGACGGTGCTCTCCCGCCTTCATCGTCACCGTCGCCGTGGAGGTGAACGTAATGTGCCCGCGGCCGTCCACCAGCGACGTCGGGTCGCTGACCTGGTAGCCGTCCAGCGTGGTGCGGACCACTCCTTCGGCGGGCATCCCGTCGTGCAGGACGGTCACGTCGAGGCTCACGACCTCACCGAGCCACCAGCGCTCGCGCGGCAGCGTGATCGTCGTGGAGGACTCCGCCTCGTCGGCCAGCGCGACCGTGGGGACACCCATGCCCGCCACGACCACCCCCAGCGCGACCAGCCACGTCGTGACGACCGCGACGACCCGACCCCGTGCACGACGCATGCGCAGCCCGTTCTCTTGATGGTGGCTGGAAACTACCGCAACGGTGCGTGCAGGGTCGAGGAATGTCGGGTGAACGCCGTCCGGGCGTCGTCCCGTGCGGTCGCGGTCTACGGTGGGCGCATGCGTGCAGCCGTCATCCACGGGACCCGCGACGTCCGCGTCGAGGACCGTCCGGACCCGAAGATCCTCACCCCCGGCGACGCGGTGGTCCGCGTCGTCGCCGCCTGCGTGTGCGGCTCCGACCTGTGGCCGTACCGCGGCGTGTCCGCCGTCAAGAAGCCTCGCCCCATCGGGCACGAGCTGGTGGGCGTCGTCGAGGAGCTGGGCGCCGACGTGACGTCCGCCCAGGTCGGCGACTTCGTCATCCTGCCCTTCACCATGAGCTGTGGCGAGTGCCAGTCGTGCCGCGCGGGCTACCCCGCGGCGTGCGACGTCGTCACCGGCTTCGGCTCCACCGACCGCTGGGGCCACCCGGTCGACGGCGCCCAGGGCGAGCGCGTGCGGATCCCGCTCGCGCAGCACTCCCTGTTCTCGGTCGGCCGCCCGGAGGCAGAGCTCGAGGCCGCCGGCCTCGTGCCGCACCTGCTCACCCTCGCGGACGTCATGTCCACCGGGTACCACGCCGCGTTCGCCGCGGGCGTCTCGGCGGGCGACACCGTCGTCGTCGTCGGGGACGGCGCCGTCGGGCTGTCCGGTGTCACCGGCGCCCGCCTGCTCGGCGCGGAGCGCGTCATCGCCATGAGCCGGCACGACGACCGCGCGGCGCTCGCCCGCGAGTTCGGCGCCACCGACGTCGTCGCCGAGCGCGGCGAGGAGGGCATGACGGCCGTGCGCGACCTGCTCGGCGGGGACCTCCCCGACGCCGCCCTGGAGTGCGTCGGCACCGAGCAGTCGATGGACACGGCCCTGAGCATCGTGCGCGGCGGCGGGCGCGTCGGGTTCGTCGGCGTGCCGCACGGGCCCGACCTCAGCGTGCGGCGCCTGTTCGACCGCAACATCACCATCGGCGGCGGGATGGCTTCCGCCCGGCGCTACATGGAGACGCTGCTGCCCGACGTCCTGGCCGGCACGATCGTCCCCGGCAAGGTGTTCGACCTGGAGCTGCCGCTGTCCGACGCCGCCGAGGCCTACGCGGCCATGGACGAGCGTCGCGCCACCAAGGTGCTGCTGCGCCCCTGACCCGCCCTCGTTGTGGGTACGGAAACGGCGAGAATTCGGTCCCGAATTC
>NZ_JBHUWC010000249.1:0-4467 GCF_042670225.1 Isoptericola sp. NPDC057191
TTTGAGGATCAGGTCAGCACGCTCGTTGCATGTGCCGGGGGTCAGGGGAGCACGAGCATCCGGGCGGGAGGTGCGCCCTCCCGCTGCCAGTCGAAGCGGGCCTCGCCCACGACCCGCCACCCGCGGTGCAGGTAGACGGCGTGGGCCACGCCGTCGCGGTCGTCGACGTCGAGCACCGGGGTGCGTCCCTGCGCGTGCAGGTGCGCGACGGCGACGTCCAGCAGTGCACCGCCGACACCGCGACCCTGCGCCGTCGGGCCCACGAACAGGACCGAGACGCAGCCGAGCTCGGTGACCGGGCGGCCCGCCCCCGCGGACCAGATGGCGCCGTACCGGTCGTCGGGCACCGTCGTGACGCTGACGTGCCCGACGACCGCGCCGTCGACCTCCGCCACCCAGGCGCGCTCCTCGTCGGGGCGGACGACGAACTCCTCGACGGGGAACGGCAGGGGCCAGCGGTGCGGGTAGCCGGACGCCGGCTGCTGGGCACCGAGGGCCTCGACGAGCGCGGGCAGGTCGGCGGCCACCCGGTCGCGCAGGACGAGAGCCGGAGCGGGCGCGGTGGCCGGGTCGTGGGTCACCCCACGATCCTGGCACGCGGTCCCGACAGGCTCGCCGCCGTCCGCGGTCTGGGCGCTGCCGGAGAAGTCACGCGGAGACGCTCAGCGTGGCGCCGACGGTCGCCGGGTCGGCCAGGGTGTCGGCGTGCACCCGCGCGAGCTGGGCGCGGGAGACCTTGAGCCCCTGGCGGGTGTGGTCGGTCGTCACGTGGGCGGACGTGCCGGTGGCGGGGTCGTCCGTGAGCGAGACGGGTCGCACGAGCGTCCAGTCGAGGCCGCTGCCGCGCACGACCTCCTCCTGGCGTCCGGAGTCGGTGAACTGGCGCCCGATGACGAACCGGAACACCAGCTTCCAGGTGAGGTCGAGGTGGGCCCACGACTCCCCGAGCCCGTAGGTCGACTGCACGACGAGCCGGCGCACACCGGTCTCGCGCATCGCCTCCACGACGGTCGCGGTGCCGCGCGAGCGCACGTCCGCGGGGCTGCTCGCCCGGCGCAGCCACTGCACGGCGAGCGGGTTGTCCGAGATGCCGAGCGTGACGACGACGGCGTCCTGCCCGGCGACGGCCTTGGCGACCGCCTCGGGGTCCAGCGCGTCACCGTCGACGGGTCGCACCGTCCCGGGCCCGGGGAGCGGCGTCGCGAACGCGGCGCTCGCCGTCCGGCCGAAGGCGGTCACGCGGTGCCCTGCCTCGACGAGCTCACGGGTCACGGCGAGGCCGCTGCCGCGCGTCGCTCCGACCACCAGTACGTCCATGAGAATCCTCCTCGTCGTGCCGGGTCCCGTACGGTCCCGGCGTCGATCTCCAGATTTCCGCAACCTGGCCGGACGAACAATGTCGTGATCACCGGAAGTCTTGACCGATCGTCCGGAGGGGCCCGAGGATGGGCGCATGATCGACGTCGCCACGCTGCTGCCTGTCCCTGGTGCCGGGCTGCCGCAGCAGGACCCCTGGGCCGACCTGCTGGGCGGTCTCGAGATGGAGGCCGTCTTCTGCTCGACGGGGCGCTTCACCGAACCGTGGGGCATCGCGCTGCCGGCGCTGCCCCGCACCACGATGTTCCACCTGCTCCTCGACGGCCGGGCCGTGGTCGACGTCGACGGCGACCGGCACGAGCTCGGGCCCGGCGACCTCGTCCTCGTGCCTCACGGCACCGGCCATCGCATCACCGGCACCGTCGACGACCCGGCCACCGGGCTGTGGGACGTGGACCGCACGGTGGTCGCCGACCGCTACGAGCAGCTGCGGATCGACGGCGGCGGGCGCCCCGCCACCCTCGTGTGCGGGGCGGTGGGCTTCACGGACCCTGGTGCGGCCCGGCTCCTCGCGAGCCTGCCGCCCGTGCTGCGCGCCCCCGACGGCGGCCACGATGCCGGCGACGACGGGTCGTGGCTCCGGGCCGTCGTCGCCGCGATCGATCACGAGGTGCGCCGTCCACGGCCGGGCACCGACGTCGTCACCGCGCGGCTGGCCGACGTGCTCCTCGTGCACGTGGTGCGCGGCTGGCTGGAGGCCGAGGAGCCGGCGTCCGGCTGGATCGCCGCCCTCCGGGACCCGGCGCTCGGCCCGGTGCTGCGCGCCGTGCACGCGGCACCGGGGGGCCCGTGGACCCTGGACGCGCTGGCCGCCCGCGCCCGCCTGTCCCGGTCCGCGTTCGCGGACCGGTTCGCCGGCACGGTCGGCGAGCCGCCGATGGCGTACGTGACCGGCTGCCGCATGGACGCCGCGGCCCGCCTGCTGCGCGCGGACGGCGCGAGCGTGGAGGTCGTGGCACGCCGGGTGGGGTACGACTCCGTCCCCGGCTTCCACCGCGCGTTCGTGCGGCGGTACGGCGTGACGCCGGGCGCGTGGCGGGCGTCCGGCGCGGCACGCAGCCTCGCGGAGGTGCTCGGACGCTGACGTGCCGGGTGGGGCGGGGAGCGGGGGAGAATGCCCCGGTGAGCACTCCCGATCCCGGCGGCGTCACGCGCGTGACCGACCCCGCCGACCCGCGCCTGCACGACTACACCGACCTCAAGGACGTGAAGCTCCGCTCCGCGCGGGAGCCGGCCGAGGGCCTGTACATGGCCGAGTCGTCGTCGGTGATCCGCCGCGCCCTGGAGGCCGGGCACCGGCCGCGGTCGTTCCTGATGGGCGACAGGTGGCTCGACTCGATGGCGGACGTGCTCGCCGCCCACCCGGGCGTCCCTGTCTACGTGGGCGACGACGCCGTCGTGCAGCAGATCACCGGGTTCCACCTGCACCGTGGGGCGCTCGCGGCCATGCACCGGCCGGCGCTGCCCACCGTGCACGAGCTCGTGGCGGGCGCGCGCGGCGGCACGGGGGCGCGCCGCGTCGCGGTGCTGGAGGACATCGTGGACCACACGAACGTCGGGGCGATCTTCCGCTCCGCCGCCGCGCTCGGCGTCGACGCGGTGCTGGTCTCGCCGCGCTGCGCGGACCCGCTCTACCGGCGGTCGGTGCGCGTCTCCATGGGCACGGTCTTCCAGGTGCCGTGGACGCGTCTGGACTCCTGGCCCGGCGGGCTGCACGCGCTGCAGGAGGACGGTTTCACGGTCGCGGCGCTGGCGCTGTCCGACGACTCGATGTCCCTCGACGAGCTGGCGGCCGACCTGCCCGAGCGGCTCGCGATGGTGCTGGGCACCGAGGGCGACGGTCTCTCGCGCGGCGCGGTCGACGCCGCCGACGTCGTCGTGCGGATCCCGATGGCCGGGGGAGTGGACTCGCTCAACGTGGCCGCCGCGTCGGCCGTGGCCTTCTGGGCGACGCGGTAGGCAGCGACGCGGTAGGCAGTAGCGTGCGCCGCGATCAGCGCCCGGCGTGCGGGAGAGCCAGGTTCACCAGGCTGACGACGAACCTGCCGGGCTCCTCGTGCATGCACAGGTGCGCCGAGTGCTCGAAACGCACGACGTCCTTCGACGGCGCGGTGACCCGCTCGAACCACCGCTCCACGGGCGCCGTCGGCGTCGTGTAGTCGTGCCGGCCGAGGAACTGGATCATCGGCACGTCGAACTCGACCTGGTCGCTCGCGTCGAACCCGAGGACGTCGTCGAGCACGCGGGGGAGGGTGATCGACTGGCCCTGCGCGCCGAGCTCCAGGTCGTCGGCGGAGTAGTACGGCGACAGGGCCTCGGACTCGAAGAAGTACCGGGACTCCGCGCGGTAGGCGGACAGCCCGCCGTAGTGCTGCGCCCACCGCCGGCACACGACGATGCGCTCGACGGTGAGCGGCTCCTCGCCGGGGTAGTCGCCGAGGGCGCGCAGCTCCGCGAGCGCCTCGGCGTTCCCGTCGGCGGTGGCGCTCCGTACCGCGTGCGCGAAGGCCTCGGACTCGTTGTCCGGGCCGGAGATCACCTGGCCGACGCCGACGTACGCCCAGAGCAGGTCCGGCCGGCGCCGGGCGAGCAGGACGCCGAGGATCGATCCCCAGCTGTGCCCCAGGAGGCCGACGCGCTCGACGCCGAGCTCGTCCTGCAGCCAGGCGATGAGCTCGACGAGGTCGCTGACGTAGCGGTCCACGCTCAGGTCCGTGTCGTCGTCGACGCCGCCGACGGACTTGCCGCTGCCGCGCTGGTCGTAGTTGACGACGGTGAAGTAGTCCTCCACCCCGCGCTGCCAGATCCACGAGGTGGGCAGCGACGGGACGGCGGGGCCGCCGTGGCAGACGACGAGCACCGGGTTGGAGCGGTCGCGGCCGCGGATCGAGACGAACTGCTCGACGCCGCCGAGCTCGACGGTCGCCGTGCGGTCCACGGCCTGCGGGTTGGGGATCGCGCTCAGGTCGGCGATGACTGCTCGCCCTGCGTCGTCGGTCATGGCCGCACCTTAGGGGAAGCGAGGGAGTACGAGGGGAAGCACGGAGAAGCGCGGGGAGAGCGAGGGGCCGGCGCGGCGCTGCTCCACGC
>NZ_JBHUWC010000250.1:0-4349 GCF_042670225.1 Isoptericola sp. NPDC057191
CGTCCAGCGCGCCGACGTCGGCCGTGCCCTGGGCGAGGTGGACGGCGGACAGCACGAGGACCGCGAGGACGGCCAGGCCGAACGCCGCGGCCACGCGGACGGGCGCCGCCCGCCGCCCCGGCGCGGTGGCGGGGGCGGCGGACGGCGGGGAGGCGGTCACCGACATGGTGGGGCGGTCAGGCGAGCGCGTCGACGAGCGCGTCGATGTACGCGGCGCCCGACAGCGGGCCGCCGAACATCCAGATGCCGTCGGGGATGCGGTGCACGTCGCCGGCGGCGACGAACGGCAGCTGCTCCCAGACCTTGTTGTCCTTGAGGCCGTCGGCGAACGGGTCGGCCTCGGAGTCGTTGGCGGCGTACACGAACTTCACGTCGTCGAGCTGGGTCAGGCCCTCGACGTCGGTCTGCGCGAGCCCGTAGTCGGGGTCGCCGCCCTCGGTCCAGGCGTCCTTGAGGCCGACCGCCTCGCCGAGCGCGCCGAAGAACGATCCCGGGGTGTACATGCGCACGGACACGGTGCCGTTGGCGATCCAGCCGTCGGCCATGGCGAACTCGGCGCCGCCGAGGCCTGCCGCCTCGAGGGCCTTCTTGCCGTCGGCGACCTTCGCGTCGAAGTCCTCGAGCGCGGACGCCGCGGCGTCCTGCGTGCCCGTGACCTCGCCGAGGGTGGTCACCGTCTCCTTCATGTAGCCGAGGGGGTCGCCGCCGTCGGAGCCGCGCAGCGCGAGGACGGGCGCGACCTTCTCGATCTGCTTGATGACGTTCTCGGGCAGGTCGGTGGTGGTGACGACGAGGTCGGGCTCGAGCGCGGAGATGGCGTCGAGGCTGGGCTCGCCGCGGGTGCCGACGTCCGGCGTGCCCTCGTCGATGGGGGCGACCGTGTCCCAGGTGTTGTACCCGGCCACGTCGGCCTGCCCGGCGGGCTGCACGCCGAGCGCCACGAGGTTCTCGGTGAGGCCCCACTCGAGCGAGACCACGTCGGTGGCGGGGGCGTCGAGGGTGTGCTCGCCGCGCTCGTCGGTGTAGGTGACGGGGCCGCTCGCGGCCGACGACTCGGGGGCCGCCTGCGCCGCCGGGTCCTCGGTGGTGCCGCACGCCGCGAGGGCGAACGTGGCCACGGCGGCGGTGGCGCCGGCGAGCAGCGGGCGGGTGGGGATGCGCATGGGTGTCTCGGTGTCCTTCGTCTCGGCGCGCCGTGGACGGGCGCGCAGGGCCCGTCGGCGCGGCGCCGGCGGGTGGGGCGGGAGGGTCTGGGGAGGCGGGCCTGGCGTCAGGTGCGGGCGGTGTGCCGGCCGACGGCCTCGCAGCGGGTGCGGCCGGTGTCCGGGTGCGTGGTCACGTCGACGCGGATGCCGTAGACCTCGGTGAGGAGCTCGCTCGTGAGCACCTCGGCGGCGGGGCCGGAGGCGCGCACCTCACCGCGGTGCAGCACCACGACGTGGTCGGCGACGGCGGCGGCCTGGTTGAGGTCGTGCAGGACGACGCCGACGGCCACGCCGTGCTCGGCCGCGAGGTCGCGCACCAGGTCGAGCAGCTCCACCTGGTAGCGCAGGTCGAGGTAGGTCGTGGGCTCGTCGAGCAGCAGCACACCGGTGTCCTGCGCGAGGCAGGTCGCGAGCCAGACGCGCTGCAGCTCGCCGCCGGAGAGCTCGTCGACGCCGCGGTCGGCCATCTCGGCCACGCCCGTGACGGCCATGGCGTGCGCGATCGCGCGCGGGCCGTCGGCGTCGGCGGAGCGGAAGCGGCCGCGATACGGGTGCCGGCCGTAGGCGACGACGTCGCGCACGGTGACACCGCTGGGTGTCGGGTGGCTCTGGGAGAGCAGCGTGACGCGGCGCGCGAAGTCCTTCGGGTGCAGCGCCAGCGCGTCGGTCGTGCCCGCACCGTCCGCGGCCTCGGAGAGGGTGACGCTGCCCGCGTCCGGGCGGTGCAGTCGCGCGAGGGAGCGCAGCAGCGTCGACTTGCCCGAGCCGTTCGGGCCGAGCAGCGCCGTCACGGCGCCGGGTCGGAGCTCGATCGCGGCGCCGTCGACGACGGTGCGGCGGTCGTAGGAAAGCCGCAGGCCTGTCCCGGCCAGCGCGGCGGCGGGCCGGGACGCGAGCACGGTGGGCGTCGACGGAACCAAGGTCTGACTCACATAGGTGAGGCTAACCTTCGGGTCGATATTCGTCATCCCTTCGTTGCGTAATTCCTCGTGTGACACGGCTCACGCCACGCCGGGTCATCTGTTGACAGGGGCGATCGGCGCTGACAGCGTTATCAGTTCTGGTCTAGACCAATGGAGGTTTCCATGACCATGCCCCTGAGACCCCGCACCGTGGCGGGCCTCCTCTCCGTGGCACTGCTCGCCGCGGCGACCGTGGCGACACCTTCCCTCGCAGCCGCCACGCCCCGGACGGCGCCCGCGGCCGCCCCGACCTCCCCCGCGAGCGCCACCGCTGCCGACCTTCCGGTCGTGAGCCCCGCTCCCCAGCAGATGTGGCGCGCAGGGCGCGACGTCCCGCTCACCGGGACCGTCGGCGTCGTCGTCGGCGACGACACCGACCCCGCCGCACGCGACGCCCTGGTGCGGGCGCTGCGCGCCCACGGCGTGCAGCAGGTCCGGCTGACCGCACCGGACGCGGCGACCGCGCACGGCCGCGCCCCGCTGCAGATCCTGCTCGGCGACGCGGCCCGGCCCGACCTGCGGGCCGCGCTCGCAGACGTGCACGTCCCCGACCACGCCGAGGGCTACGCCCTCCGTGTCGACCGGGGTGCTGGAGGCCGCGTCGGGACCGTCGCGCTCGCCGGCACCGACGCGGCCGGGCAGTTCTACGCCGTCAAGTCGCTCGAACAGCTCCTCGTCACCCAGGACGGCGACACCCGCATCGCCGGTGCCGCGATCCAGGACTACCCGTCCATGCCGCTGCGCGGCACCATCGAGGGCTTTTACGGCCAGCCGTGGACGCCCGCCGAACGCCTCGACCAGATGGCGTTCTACGGCGACCTCAAGGCGAACACCTACGTCTACGCGCCGAAGGACGACCCGTACCACCGGGAGAGGTGGCGCGAGCCCTATCCCGCGGACAAGCTCGCCGAGCTCGCGGAGCTCGTCGACGCCGCCACCGCGAACCACGTCCGCTTCACGTTCGCCCTCTCCCCCGGCAACAGCATCTGCTACTCGAGCAACGCCGACCTGGCCGCCCTGGAGACCAAGTTCCAGGCCCTGTACGACGTGGGCGTGCGCGCCTTCAACGTGCCGCTCGACGACATCGACTACTCGCGCTGGGCCTGCGACGCGGACCGCGCCGCCTACGGCGCCCCGTCACCGGCCGCCGCGGGCCGCGCCCAGGCCGACTTCCTCACCCGGGTGCAGCAGGGCTGGATCGAGACGCACGAGGGCGCCCGACCCCTCCAGATGGTGCCGACCGAGTACTACAACACCACCGAGTCGCCGTACAAGGCCGCGCTGCGCACCATGGACGACGACATCGTCGTCATGTGGACCGGCAACGACGTCGTGCCACAGTCGATCTCGGTCGCCCAGGCAGTCGAGGCCGACACCGTGTTCGGCGGCCCCACGTTCCTCTGGGACAACTACCCGGTGAACGACTACGGACAGACCAGCGGCCGCCTCCTGCTCGCGCCCTACGACAAGCGCGAGCCGGGACTGTCCGACCACCTCGCGGGGCTCGTGTCCAACCCGATGAACCAGGCCTCGGCCAGCAAGGTCGCCGTCTTCGGCATGCTCGACTTCGCCTGGCACGACCGCGGCTACGACCGGGACCGCAGCTGGGTCGAGGCCATGCGCTACCTCGCCCACGACGACCAGCAGGCCGTCGACGCGCTCCTCGCGTTCGGCGACCTCAACCACCTGGCACCCAGCTTCGGTGCACCGTGGCAGCCGCAGGCGCCGGCGCTCGCGGCCGACGTCGCCACCTTCTGGGGGCGCTGGGAGGCCGGCGACCGGCAGGGCGCGATCGACGGGCTGCGCCGACGCGCCGAGCTCGTCGCCGCGATCCCGGAGACCCTGGCGTCCTCCGACGTCGACCCGGGGTTCCTCTCCGACGCGAAGCCCTGGCTCGACGCCGACGACCTGTGGGGTGACGCCTTCGTCGCCACCCTCGACGCTGCCCAGGCCGACGTCGACGGCGACACGGTCGCGCGCGACGCCCTCCTCGCGCGGGCGCAGGCCTCGGCCACCTCGGCCGCGAAGGTGCTCGTGACCCCGCCCGACAACCGGTGGGGCGTCGCTCCGGTGAAGCTGGGCGACGGCGTGCTCGACACGTTCCTCACCACGCTGAGGACCGACCTGGGTGCCGACCTGCGTGCCGACCTGAGCTCCTGACCGGGCTCGACCGGGAAGCGAG
>NZ_JBHUWC010000251.1:0-4345 GCF_042670225.1 Isoptericola sp. NPDC057191
CTTGCTCCTCAAACCTGAGGTTTGAGGAGCAAGTCAGCACGCTCGTTGCCGGGCTGGGCACCACGTCGCACGGTGCGTGCGTCAGGCGGCCGCTCGTTCGGCGGCCTCGACCGCGTTCCGGAACAGCATGGCGATCGTCGTCGGGCCGACGCCGCCGACGCGCGGCGTGATCGCCCCGGCGACCTCTGCGCACGACTCGTCCACGTCCGGCAGCAGCCGGCGACCCTCGTAGCGGACGCCACCGCCGACGACGGTCACTCCCGGCGAGAGGTGCTCGGGCTGCAGGATGCCCGGGACGCCGGCGGCCGCGATGACGATCTCCGCGCGCCGCGTGTACTCGGGCCAGTCCGGGACGCCCGTGTGCACGACCGTGACCGCGGCGTTCGCCGTCGGGCGCTTCTGCGAGAGCAGCAGCGCCAGCGGACGGCCGAGCGTCGTCCCGCGCCCGAGGATGCACACCTCGCGCCCCGCGACCGGGATCTCGTAGTGCGCGAGCAGGGCCTCGATGCCGGCCGGCGTGGCCGGCACGGGTCCGGGCATGCCCAGCGCGAGCCGGCCCATGTTCACGGGGTGCAGCCCGTCGACGTCCTTGTCCGGGTCCAGCGCGAGCATGGCCGCGTCGAAGTCGATCTGCGGCGGCGCGGGATTCTGGATGAGGACCGAGTCGACGTCGTCGGCGTCGTTCATCTCCCGCACCGCCGCGAGGACGTCCGCCTGGGTGGCGTCCTGCGGCAGGTGGATGTGCGGGGAGGTGAACCCGAGCTCGGTCGCCTTGTCCATCTTCATCCGGATGTAGCCGGCGCTCGCCGAGTCGTCCCCGACGAGGATCGTGCCCAGGCCGGGCCGGTGCCCGGCGGCGACGAGCGCGTCGATCCGCGGCCCGAGGTCCTCGAAGACGGCCTCGGCGACCGGCTTGCCCGGCAGCAGCCGCGCGGTCACTGGGACAGCCCGGGATAGAGCGGGAAGTCGGCCGTGAGCTTCGCGACGCGTGCGGCGAGGGCGTCGACGTCGGCGGAGGCGCCGTCGCGCAGGGCGACGGCGATGATGTCCGCGACCTCGGTGAACTCGGCGTCGCCGAACCCGCGGGTGGCGAGCGCGGGGGTGCCGATCCGCAGGCCCGAGGTCACGCGCGGCGGGCGCGGGTCGAACGGCACGGCGTTCCGGTTCACGGTGATGCCGGCGTCGTGCAGGAGGTCCTCCGCCTGCTGGCCGTCGAGCGACGAGTGCCGCAGGTCCACCAGCACCAGGTGCACGTCCGTGCCGCCGGTGAGGACGGAGACGCCCTGCTCCGCGACGTCCGCCTGGGACAGACGCTCGGCGATGATCCGCGCGCCGCGCAGCGTGCGCTCCTGGCGGTCCTTGAAGGCGTCCGTGCCCGCGACCTTGAACGCCACGGCCTTGGCCGCGATCACGTGCATGAGCGGGCCGCCCTGCTGACCCGGGAACACGGCCGAGTTGATCTTCTTGGCGTGCTCCTCCTTGCTCAGGATGAAGCCGGAGCGGGGGCCACCGATGGTCTTGTGCACCGTGGAGCTGACGACGTCGGCGTGAGGCACGGGGCTGGGGTGCAGCCCGGCGGCCACCAGGCCGGCGAAGTGCGCCATGTCCACCCACAGCTTGGCGCCGACCTCGTCCGCGACCTCGCGGAACGCGGCGAAGTCGAGCTGGCGCGGGTACGCGGACCAGCCGGCGATGATGACGTCCGGGCGGTGCTCGAGGGCACGCTTGCGCACCTCGTCCATCTCGATGCGGTACGACTGCGGGTCCACGCCGTAGGCGCCGACGTCGTACAGCTTGCCGGAGAAGTTGATCTTCATGCCGTGCGTGAGGTGGCCGCCGTGCGCCAGCTCCAGGCCGAGGATCTTGTCGCCGGCGTTGATGAGGGCGTGCAGCACGGCCGCGTTGGCCTGCGCGCCGGAGTGCGGCTGCACGTTGGCGGCCTCGGCGCCGAACAGGTCCTTGGCGCGGGCGATCGCGAGGTTCTCCGCGATGTCGACCTGCTCGCAGCCGCCGTAGTAGCGGCGGCCGGGGTAGCCCTCGGCGTACTTGTTCGTCAGGACGGAGCCCTGCGCCTGCAGCACGGCACGCGGGACGAAGTTCTCGCTGGCGATCATCTCGAGGGTGTCGCGCTGGCGGGCCAGCTCCCCGTCGAGGACGGCCGCGATCTCCGGGTCGAGCTCGGCCAGGGGCGCGTTGAACGTGGGGTCGGGAGTGCTCATCAGGCGTTCTCCTGCTGTGTCGGACGGCGGTCGGACGGGCCTGGCTCCCCGTCAGGGTGCCGGACCATCATGTCAATCGAGCGACCGGGCCCAGGCGAACGACCCGTCGTCTGCACAGCGCGTCGCTCCCCGGTGGTGATCCACCTGTACGCCAGTCGCGACCCTCGCGATCCTAGCCGATCCGATCGGCCCGGTCCCCTGCCGACCGCGAGGGAGTCGGACTCCCGCCGAGGTAGTTCCACCCTCGCCGAGGTAGTCGCGAACCTGCCGAGGTAGTCGGACCCGCGCCGAGGTAGTCCCGAACCTGCCGAGGTAGTCGAGAGCTCGGCGAGGTAGCGCGGGATACCAGGTTCCGCGAACTACCTCGGCACGGTCTGAACTACCTCGGCACGACCCCGGACTACCTCGCCGAGGCCTGAACTACCTCGGCATGGTCTGAACTACCTCGGCACGGTCTGAACTACCTCGGCGCGGTGTGGACTACGTCGGCGCGGGCCGGGCGGCCGCGGTCCTGTGCCATGTCGGTCCTGTGCCATGTTCATCGTTGCAGACGCGTGACCTGGGCCACTTGACCCCGACGCGCGAGGCGTGCCACATTGGGCGCCGTCGATGGCTCTTCATCGATGTAAACGCACCGGGGCGACGCCGCGCCGGACGCGTCCCGGATCTCCGAGAGGACCCCGTGATGAGGAAGTCACGCCTGATCGCCGGCATCGTCACAGCCGTGGTGGCCGCCGGTACCGTCACCGCCTGCAGCTCCGGCAGCGGGAGCGGCTCCGACGACGACACGCTCACCTTCATGTTCCGTGGTGGCGACGACGAGAAGAAGGCCTACCAGGAGGCCATCGACCGGTTCACCGAGGACACCGGCGTCAAGGTGAAGATGATCGTCACCTCCGCGGACCAGTACGCGCAGAAGCTCCAGGCCGCCGTCGCGGGCAACAAGGTCCCCGACGTGTTCTACATCGAGCAGGCCAGCCTGCAGTCCTACGTCAGCTCCGGCGTCCTCATGGACATCACGGACGAGGTCGCCGACCAGGGCGTGGACCTGGACAACGTCTGGCCCTACGGCGTCGACTCCTACCGGTTCGACGGGAAGACCCAGGGCACCCCGGACGGCAAGCTGTACGGCCTGCCCAAGGACATCGGCCCGTTCGCGTTCGGCTACAACGCCGACATGCTGAAGAAGGCCGGCATCGACCGTCCCGACCCGGACAAGCCCCTGACCTGGGACGAGTGGCTCAAGATCTGCCAGAAGCTCACCCAGGACACCGACGGCGACGGCAAGACCGACCAGTGGGGCACCGGCCTCAACGTGCAGTGGAACTCGCAGTCCTTCGTGTGGAGCAACGGCGGCGACTGGACCAACCCCGACCACACCCAGGTCACCGTCGACACCCCCGAGTTCGCCGAGGCGATCCAGTTCATCGCCGACCTCACCACCAAGTACGGCGTCACGCCGAACCCCGAGCAGGCGCAGACCCTCGACACCTACCAGCGCTTCATGGCCGGCGAGATCGGGTTCTTCCCCGTCGGGCCGTGGGACATGAGCGTCTACAACGACCTCGACTTCGAGTACGACCTCATGCCCTGGCCCGTCGGCAAGACCGGCAAGCCGGCGACGTGGGTCGGCTCGCTCGGCATCGGCGTCTCGAACACGACCGACCTGCCCGAGGACGCCGTGAAGCTGGCCACCTACCTGTCCACGGACGAGGCCGCGCAGCAGACGCTGGTCGACGCCAACGTCCAGATCCCGAACCGCATCGACACGGCGAAGACGTGGGCGGCCGAGGCGGACGAGGACGACACGCTCAAGCCCAAGAACCGCCAGGAGTTCCTCGACATCGCCGAGGACTACGGGCGGGAGATGCCGGCGTCGTTCACCTACGGCGCCGAGTGGTACGACGAGCTGTGGGTCGGCATCCAGCCCGTGCTCGACGGCAAGCAGACCGCCGCCGACTACCTCGCCGAGGTGCAGCCGCGCATGCAGGACCTGCTCGACCAGTCGAACACCCAGGCCGAGCAGGCCGCGGCGGCCGGCTCCGCCCCGTGACGACCGCCTCCCGCGCGCGCCGCTGACGCCTGCGCCCCGACGCCCCCCGCGGCGCGGCCGCCCCTCCCGGGAC
>NZ_JBHUWC010000252.1:0-4223 GCF_042670225.1 Isoptericola sp. NPDC057191
GCGTAGAAGGCGTGCCCGCGCGCGGCGAACGCCCGCGCGACGTGCGGGTGGAGGAAGTAGTCCACGAACCCGTGCACGTACAGCACGGCGATGCGCGCCGGCCGACCCGTGCCCGCCCCCGGAGAAGGAAGCGCGGGCGCTGCCAGGGCGGCTGGTGTCGGGCCGGCAGGCTCCGGGGTGGACGGCACGTGCCGCACCAGCACGGCCTCCGCACCGCCGGGCAGCGGGAGGGTCCGCGCCTGGAACTCCGGGCCGAGGACGTCCTCGCGCCAGGGCCCAGCGGGGGCCGGCGCGGCCTGCGCGTCAGGCACCCTGCGGCGGGTCGGTCGGGCGTCGGGCACCCGGCGCGGCCCCCGGGCCGTCGGGGCGGTCCTGGTCCGGCCGGGGCTCGACGGGGCCGGGCTCCTGGCGGTACGCCTCCTCCTCGCCGGGGCGCCCGGGCTCCAGCGGCTCGGCGACGGGGCCGGTCGAGGTGTCCGCCGCAGGCCCGGCCGGCGGTGCGGGCTCGGGCTCGAAGGGCTCGGCGATGGGGCCGGTCGTCGGCGTGGTCGGCGTGGTCGGCGCGGTCGGCGCGCCGCCGAAGACCTGCTCGTGCGGCGTCGGTCCCGCCGCGGGCACGGTCCCGGGGGCAGCCTCCGCGGCGAGCACGGCGTCCCCGGAGGCGGAGCCCGTCACGGGCGCGGGCCGGCGGTTGTTCCGCACGACGAGCCACACGACGAGCGCGATGACGACCAGGCCGATGACGAGCCCGACGATCCACCACGGGAACCCGCTCCCGCTGTCGGCGGCACCCACCGCGTGGATCTCGGTGGTCTCGCCGAGCTGCGGCGTCCAGGTGACCGTGTTGCCCTCGATCTGGCCGCTGGCGTCGCTCACGGCACCGGGGAAGGTGATGGAGATCTGCACGTCGAAGGCGTCCTGCACCTTCTGCGGGAGCGACTTGAGCTGGTCGGCGCCCTGGGAGAGGTCGAGCGTGCCGTCGACCACGTAGTTGTCGCCGTCGCGCGTGATGGTCAGGTCTTCGTCGCCCGACCCGGACATGTCGCCGATCGGCGTGTCGGTGAACGTGTACTTGGTGCCCGTGTACTCGTCGTCGGAGTACGGCTCCTGCGTGGCGCCCTGCGGTGCGGACTGGCCCACCTCGCCGCCGGCCTGCTTCCACAGGTCGCCGGGCTTCATCCCCATGGTCTCGGCCAGGCTGTTGGAGACGGCCATGATCATCGTGCCGGAGACGGTGTCGTCCTCCGACAGCGTCATGTCCAGGTCGACCTTCATGCACCCGGACAGGGCGAGGAGTCCGACGGCGGCGAGCGTCGCCGCGATCGCGGTGCGGAGGCGGCGCAGCGGGCCGCGGGCTGGAGTGGTCACCGGCCCAGCATCCCGCAGCGCCGCGCGGTGAGCCACCGGGCGTCCACAGGGGCTTGCGTCCAAAGTTGAGCGGAATAGACTCAACTTTGACGACGTTCCCTCCACAGACGTCTTTCCCGTGTCATCCCCGGAGGTTCCATGGACATCAAGCTCACGACCATGTCGCAGCAGGCGCTCGGCGACGCCGTCCAGTCGGCGGCCGCCGCCGGCAACCCCCAGCTCGAGCCGGTGCACCTGCTGCAGGCGCTGCTCCAGCAGTCGGGTGGCGTGGCCGTCGGTCTGCTCGAGGCCGTCGGCGCCGACGCCCAGCAGATCGGTCAGCGCGCCCGCGCGGCCCTCGTGGCGCTCCCGCAGGCCAGCGGCAACGCCGTCGCCCAGCCCTCGCCGTCGCGCGCGATGAGCGCCGTCCTGGAGAACGCCGGCAAGGAGGCGGAGGCGCTCGGCGACGAGTACGTCTCGACCGAGCACCTGCTCATCGCCCTGGCCGCCGGGCAGTCCGCCGCCGCGCAGGCCCTGACCGGGGCGGGCGCCACCGCCGACGCCCTGCGCGCCGCGCTGCCCGCCGTCCGCGGCTCGTCGCGCGTGACCAGCCCGAACCCCGAGGGCACCTACAAGGCGCTGGAGCAGTACGGCACCGACCTCACGCAGCGCGCCCGGGACGGCCGGCTCGACCCGGTCATCGGGCGGGACGCCGAGATCCGCCGCGTCGTGCAGGTGCTCAGCCGCCGCACCAAGAACAACCCCGTCCTCATCGGTGAGCCCGGCGTCGGCAAGACGGCCGTCGTCGAAGGCCTCGCCCAGCGCATCGTCGCGGGCGACGTGCCGACCTCCCTGCAGGGCAAGCGCCTCGTCGCGCTCGACCTGGCCGGGATGGTCGCGGGCGCCAAGTACCGCGGCGAGTTCGAGGAGCGGCTCAAGGCGGTCCTGGAGGAGATCACCGCGTCCGACGGCGAGGTCGTCACCTTCATCGACGAGCTGCACACCGTCGTCGGCGCCGGGGCCGGCGGCGAGGGCGCCATGGACGCGGGCAACATGCTCAAGCCGATGCTCGCCCGCGGCGAGCTGCGGCTGGTGGGCGCCACCACCCTCGACGAGTACCGCGAGCACATCGAGAAGGACCCCGCGCTCGAGCGCCGGTTCCAGCAGGTGTTCGTCGGTGAGCCGTCCGTGGAGGATACCGTCGCCATCCTGCGCGGCCTCAAGGAACGGTACGAGGCGCACCACAAGGTGACGATCGCCGACTCCGCGCTCGTCGCCGCCGCCGCGCTCTCCGACCGGTACATCACCGGCCGCCAGCTGCCCGACAAGGCGATCGACCTCGTCGACGAGGCCGCGTCGCGCCTGCGGATGGAGATGGACTCCTCGCCCGTCGAGATCGACGAGCTGCAGCGCGCCGTCACGCGCCTCGAGATGGAGGAGGTCGTGCTCAAGGAGTCCGACGACGCCGCGTCGAAGGACCGCCTGGAGCGGCTGCGCGCCGACCTCGCCGACACGCGCGAGCAGCTCGCCGCGCTCACCGCGCGGTGGGAGTCGGAGAAGGCAGGGCACAACCGCGTCGGCGACCTGCGCGCCCGCATCGACGAGCTGCGCACCGAGTCCGATCGGCTGCAGCGCGAGGGCGACCTCGAGTCCGCCGCCCGGCTGCTGTACGGCGAGATCCCGCAGGTGGAGCGCGAGCTCGACGAGGCAGAGCGCGCCGAGGCGTCGCAGGAGGCCGAGGACGTCGCGGACGCCCAGGCGCCGATGATCGCCGACAAGGTGGGCTCGGACGAGATCGCCGAGGTGGTCTCCGCCTGGACGGGCATCCCCGCCGGACGCCTGCTGCAGGGGGAGTCCGAGAAGCTCCTGCACATGGAGGACGTCATCGGCGAGCGGCTCATCGGCCAGACCGACGCGGTCCGGGCGGTGTCGGACGCCGTGCGGCGCTCGCGGGCCGGCGTGGCCGACCCCGACCGGCCGACCGGGTCGTTCCTCTTCCTCGGCCCGACGGGCGTCGGCAAGACGGAGCTCGCCAAGTCGCTCGCGGACTTCCTCTTCGACGACGAGCGCGCCATGGTGCGCATCGACATGTCGGAGTACTCCGAGAAGCACTCGGTCTCGCGGCTGGTCGGCGCGCCCCCCGGGTACGTCGGCTACGAGGAGGGCGGGCAGCTCACGGAGGCCGTGCGGAGGCGGCCCTACTCCGTCGTCCTGCTGGACGAGGTGGAGAAGGCGCACCCCGAGGTCTTCGACATCCTGCTGCAGGTGCTCGACGACGGGCGGCTCACCGACGGCCAGGGCCGCACGGTCGACTTCCGCAACGTCATCCTGGTGCTGACGTCGAACCTGGGCTCGCAGTTCCTCGTGGACCCGGCCCTCGACGACGACGCCCGCCGGGAGGCCGTCATGGCGGCCGTGCGCGCGTCGTTCAAGCCGGAGTTCCTCAACCGGCTCGACGACGTCGTGGTGTTCGACGCGCTGAGCGTCGAGGAGCTGGGCGAGATCGTCGACCTGCAGGTCGCGGCGTTCGCGCAGCGGCTGGCCGACCGGCGCATCACGGTGGACGTCACGCCCGCGGCGCGGGAGTGGCTGGCGCTGGAGGGCTTCGACCCGGCGTACGGCGCCCGCCCGCTGCGGCGACTGGTGCAGCGCGAGATCGGCGACCGCCTTGCCCGGGAGCTGCTCTCCGGCGCGGTCACCGACGGCGGGGCCGTCGTCGTCGACCTGGACCCGGCCGCCGCGGGCCTCAGCGTCACGCCGAGGTAGTCGGACCCGTGCCGAGGTAGCACGAGACCTGCCGAGGTAGGTGGACACGTGCCGAGGTAGCACGAAAGCCGCCGAGGTAGTCGGAAGGGGCGGCCCGCATCCTGTGCGGG
>NZ_JBHUWC010000253.1:0-4185 GCF_042670225.1 Isoptericola sp. NPDC057191
GCCGGAGACCGGCCGGGGCGCGCCGCACGTGCCGTCAGGCGTCCAGCCGCAGCCGGGCTCCGAGAGCGCCGGCGGCGACGACGGCGGCGCCCGCGACGAGGACCACGTCCTTGAGCACGTACTGGCCCAGCAGGGTCATGCCGTGGCCGAACAGCTCGTCGCCGAAGAGCGCGACCGGGGACAGGATGCCGACCATCGCCACGGCCAGGACGAGGAGGCCCACGCGCAGGAACCGGCCGGACAGCAGGGTGAGGCCGATGAAGGTCTCCATGACGGCGGTCAGGAGCACGGCCGCAGCGCCCGGCACCAGGCCGAACGTCAGGGTCTCCACGGTGCGGGCGGCGATCTCCTCGGCAGGGCTGGCGCCGGGGAAGAACTTCAGCACCCCGAAGCCGAGGAACACGAGGCCGAGCGCCACCCGCAGGGCGGGGACCGACCACCGGGTGAGGAAGCGCGCGAGGGCGGTCACGGCGACGTCGGCGCGCAGGGCCATCTGCTCGACGACCCGGCGCGGCCCCGCGACGTCGCGCACGGGAGCGGCCTGCGCCGCCGTCGGGGCCGCGTTGTCGGGGGACGCCGGGGCCGTGGCGGTGCGGCGTGCGGCGGCGTTGCGGTGGGTCGAGGTGGAGACGGACATGGTGGTGCTCTCTTCCGGGAGTCGGTGCGCGGCCACGGTGGCCGCCCCAGGAGAGAGGACGCGTCGTGGCCGCCGATGCGGGGCGGCCCAGATTTCGCCCGGTCGTAACCCCTTCCGCTTCCAGTGAGTAAGTGATTAGATCACTTCTCATGACGACGGAGTCGGGGCAGGTCCCGCGCCCCACCCTCAGCGGGACCCTCGCGGACGCCGTGATCCAGCTGATCGGCGACGAGGGGCTCGTCGCGGGCGAGCGCATCGGCCCGCAGCGTGACCTGGCGGCGCGGTTCGGCGTCGCGGTGCCGACGATGCGCGAGGCGCTGCGCCGGCTCGAGGGGATGGGGATCCTGTCCTTCCGGCACGGCTCCGGCATCTACGTCGGAGAGAACTATCACCGCAGCGTCCTGCCCAACGCGGTCGCGCCGCCCGCCGACCGGGACCGCCTGATCACGCTCATCCAGGCCCGCGCCGTGATCGAGCCCGCCATCGCCCGCCAGGCGGCGGTCGTGCGCGAGCCCACCGCGCTCGCCCGCCTGGCTGACCTCCTGGCCGAGGCCCGCGAGTGCCTCGAGACCGGGGCGGACCGGCTCTGGCGGGTGAACGTCGACCTGCACCGAGCCGTGGCGGACGCCGCCGGGAACACGATCCTGTCGGAGGTGCTCGACGTCATCCTGCTGCTGCACGCCGAGGACCAGCGCCGGATCCTCGCGCTGCACGGCGACCCGGAGTCCGACTACGAGGAGCACGCCGAGCTGGTGCGTCTCGTGACCGAGGGCCGGCCGGACGCCGTCGCCGACCTGATGCACGCGCACCTCACCGAGGTGGTGGCCGCCATCGCTGCGGCGCAGCCCTGACGACCGGCCCGCACCGCACTCCACCGCAAGCGCACCGCACCGCACTGTCACGCCCACCCACGGACCACCACGATCACGACGGAGTGATGACGATGGACTCGACACGCAGGAACGCCCTGGCTGCCACGCTGGCGTGCGGCCTCACCCTGGCCGCCGGCCTCACGACCGCGGTCCCCGCCGCGGCCGCGACCCCTGCAGGGGCCGCGCACAGCTGCTCGCTCGACGGCGCCACCGTCACGGCGACGGCGACGGCACCCTCCCCGCTCCAGGACACGTTCTCGTCCTACGGCGACTCCGGCGCCGGCTGGACGGGCGCGGACAGCACGTACTCCGTCCCGCTGCGCGACGGCAGGTCGGCGTGGATCTTCTCGGACACCTTCCTGGGGCCGGTGGAGGCGGACGGCAGCCGGCCGCAGACCACGCCCTTCCTCAACAACTCGATCGTGCTCCAGGACGGTGACACGCTCTCGACCGTCACGGGCGGCACCCCCGCTGCGCCGGAGAGCATCGTCGGCCCCGACCCCGACGGCGACTGGCACTGGTTCGGCGCGGGCCTGACGACGCGGCCGGGCGACCTGCAGGTGGGCGTGCTGGAGTTCGCGCGGTTCGGCACCGGGACCTGGGACTGGGGCTGGAGCGGGTCGTCGGTGGCGACCCTCGACACCGACACCTGGCAGGTGACCTCGGTGGACCCGTTGCCGTCGGGTGCCGGTGTCCAGTGGGCGTCCTGGTACCAGCGGTCGGGCGGGGACGTCCTCGTCTACGGGGTCGAGGACCGCGGCGCCGAGAAGTTCATGCACGTCGCCAAGGTGCTCGGCGGCGACCTCGCCGCCACCGCGCGCTGGCGCTACTGGGACGGCGAGCGGTGGGTGCGCGACGAGGCCGCGTCCGCCCGGGTGATGTCCGGCGTCGCGAACGAGTACAGCGTGACGCCCTACCGCGACGGCTGGCTCCTGGTCACCCAGGACACGTCGGTGCCGTTCAGCAACGAGATCAAGGCGTACGTCTCGTGCTCGCCCACCGGCCCGTTCACGGGCGGCGCGACGATCCACCGCATGCCCGAGGTCGGCGCGTGGGGCACCTACGGCGACCCGGACGTCATCGCGTACAACGCCCACGAGCACCCCGAGCTGCGCGACGACGACACGCTCCTGGTGACCTACAACGTCAACTCCGTGGACCCCGACGACCTGTACGCGGACGTGTCGATCTACCGCCCCCGGTTCGTCGAGATCACGCTCGACGTCCAGCACTGACGACCCACGACCTACGACCCATGACCCATCACGACGAGGTGAGACGAATGAAGCGTTCCCGGATCTTGGCCGGCGCCACGGTGGCGTCCCTGGCTCTCGGCCTGGCGGCCTGCTCGAGCGACGACGGCGGCGGGGGCGGCGACGACGCCGGCGGCGACGTCACGCTCGGCTTCTACACGGACAAGGCCGCCTGGGAGCCCAGCTTCGACGACATGAACGACGCGTCCAAGGCGCAGGGCACCACCCTGGACTTCACCGGCTACTCCGACGCCACCGCGTACGACAGCTTCATCAAGCAGTCGTTCCGCACGAAGAAGGTGCCCGACCTGTTCACGTGGCACACCGGCAGCCAGCTGGCCGACCTCGTCGACCAGGGCCTGGTCGCCGAGACCACCGACCTGTGGACGAAGGCGGAGGCCGACGGGCTCGTGCCCCCGGGCCTGAAGGACAACTACACGTACGACGGCAAGCAGTACTGCGTGCCGCTGAACGTGGCGTACTGGGCCGTCTACTACAACAAGAAGGTCTTCGCCGACAACGGCATCGAGGTGCCGACCACCTTCGCGGAGATGATGGACGCGGCGAAGAAGCTGAAGGCCGCGGGCGTCACGCCGTTCCACCAGATGAACATCATCTTCGAGTTCGCCTGGTTCCAGGCGCTGCTCGCCGGGAACGCGCCCGACGTCTACCAGGGCCTGCAGACCGGCGACGCGTCCTACCTCGACCCGAAGGTCGTCGAGGTGATGGACCAGTGGAAGTCGATGATCGACGACGGCTACTACAACGACCCGGGCGTCACGACGGACCCGCAGACGATGCTCAAGAACGGCGACGTCGCGATGGCCTACTTCGGGACCTTCCTCACGGGCCAGCTGACCGACGTGGGCGCGAAGTCCGGCGACGACTACGGCATCTTCACCATGCCGAGCATGAACCCGGCCTCGGGCAACCAGATGGTCCTGGAGACCGGCCCGCTGTGCGTGGGGAAGGGGTCGGAGCACGAGCAGCAGGCGCTGGACTACAGCGCGTGGTGGATGAGCGACGACGCGCAGAGCGCCTGGTCGTCCTCGCGCGGCGACGTGTCCTTCAACCCGCACGTCAAGGTCGAGGACCCGGAGCTGCAGAAGCTGGTGGACCAGGTCAACGGCGGCGACTACACGATCCAGCAGCGCTACCTCGAGGCCAACCCGCTGCCGGTCTACACCCTGTCGACCGAGATCTTCGGCGACTTCGTGACCAACGCGCCCGACCCGCAGCCGGGGCTGCAGCGCCTCCAGGACGAGGCCGACAAGTACTGGGCCGACCAGGGCTGAGCCCGCGCACCACGTTCGTCGCGGCGCCGGGGGGCCCCGGCCCCCCCCGGCGCCCGCCGGAGAGGCCTCCCCACACCCCCCCCCCCCCCCCCCCCCCGCCCCCCCCCAGCACCCCCCCCCCCCGCCCC
>NZ_JBHUWC010000254.1:0-4180 GCF_042670225.1 Isoptericola sp. NPDC057191
GGCCCGTCGACCGGGTGCTCGTCGTCGACAACGCGTCCACCGACGACGCCCTCGACGTCGCCCGGTCCCACCCCAGCGCCCCCGAGGTGGTCGCGCTCAAGCGCAACACCGGCGGGGCGGGCGGGTTCGCCGTCGGCATCGCGACCGCGGTCGCGGACCTCGACGCCGACCTCGTGTGGCTCATGGACGACGACACCGTCCCCACCGAGACGGCCCTGGAGGCGCTCCTCGGCGCCCGCGAGGCGTATGCCGGCGACGTCACCGCGCTGGCCAGCCGCGTCGTGTGGACGGACGGCAGCGACCACCCGATGAACACGCCGCGCACCCGACCGGGCGCGTCGCCGGCCGAGCTGTCGCGGGCGCGCGCCGCCGGCGCCGTGCCGGTCCGGTCGATGTCGTTCGTGTCGATGATGGTCGACGCGCGCGCCGTGCGGGAGCACGGCCTGCCCGTCAGCGACTACTTCATCTGGAACGACGACTTCGAGTACTCCACGCGCATGCTCCGTCGCGGCACCGGCCTGTACGTGCCGGGCAGCGTCGTCGAGCACCGCACGGCCCGCCTGGTGGGCACCGACCACGACCCGGGCCCGCGCTTCTACTACGAGGTCCGCAACAAGGTCTGGATGTTCACGCGCTCCTCCGCGCTCGGGCTCTCGGAGCGGGTGCTCTACGGCGGGTCGACCCTGCGGCGCTGGGCCCGCACGATGGTGCGCTCGGCGGACCGCGGCACCCTCGTCAAGGCCGGCGGGCGCGGGCTGTGGCACGGCCTCGTGCACCGGCCGCGCGCGGACACGGAGGTGCTCGCCGGGGTCGGCCCCGCGGCCCTCAGCGTCGCGCGCGTCGAGCTCGGGCAGGCCGAGGGACCGGGTCCGGAGCGTCCGGCGGCGTCCCGGGCGGCCGGCCGGTCGGCACCCGTCGCCCCCGGCCCCCTCGACGACACCCGGTTCTCCGTCCTGCTGCCCGTGTACGCCGGTGACGACGCCGCGCACCTGGAGCGTGGGTTCCTGTCCGTCACTCGCGACCAGACGCTGCGGCCGGACGAGGTCGTCGTCGTGCGCGACGGGCCCGTGGGCGACGCCGTCACCGCCGTCCTCGGCCGCCTGCACGAGCTCACCGACGTCCCGGTGACCCTCGTCCCGCTGGAGCGCAACGTCGGCCTGGCCCGCGCCCTCGAGGCGGGCCTGGAGGCGTGCAAGCACGAGGTGGTCGCCCGCGCCGACGCGGACGACATCTCCCGCCCCGAGCGGTTCGCCGTGCAGGTGCCGCTCGTCGCGGGCGGCTGCGACATCGTCGGGTCCGCGATCCAGGAGTTCGACGACGACGAGCACGCGCCCGGCATGGTGCGCGTGCCGCCGACGGGCGACGACATCGCGACGACCGCCCGGTTCCGCGACCCGTTCAACCACCCGTCGGTCGTGTACCGGCGCTCGGCCGTCGCCGCGGCGGGCGGGTACGAGCACCTCGACCTCATGGAGGACTACCTCCTCTTCGCCCGCATGATCGCGGGCGGTGCGGACGCGCACAACGTCGTCGAGCCGCTGGTCCTGTACCGCGTCGGCGCGGGCGCCTACGCGCGCCGCGGCGGCCGCCGGCTGCTGGCGTCCGAGCTCGCGCTGCAGCGCACCCTGCACTCCGAGGGCTTCCTCACCGGCCCGCAGATGGTGCGCAACGTCGTCGTGCGCGCCGGCTACCGCGTGGTGCCCGAGTCCGTCCGCAAGGCGGGCTATCGCGCCTTCACGCGGCTGCGCGGCGGCTACGAGCCCGACTGACCGACCCCTGACCAGGAGGAACGCATGACCGACCTCGTCGTCGTCGGCACCGGGCTCTTCGGCCTGACCGTGGCCGAGCGCATGGCCGAGCAGGGCCGCAAGGTCCTCATGATCGACCGCCGCGACCACGTCGGCGGCAACGCGTACAGCGAGACGGACCCGGACACCGGCATCGAGGTCCACCGGTACGGCGCGCACCTGTTCCACACCTCGAACGAGCGCGTGTGGGAGTACGTCAACCGGTTCACGGCGTTCACGTCGTACGTGCACCGGGTGTACACCACGCACCGCGGCGAGGTCTTCCCGATGCCGATCAACCTCGGCACCATCAACCAGTTCTTCCGCTCCGCGCACGGCCCGGACGCCGCCCGCGCGCTGGTGCGCGAGCAGGCCGCGGAGCTGGGCGGCAAGCGCCCGGAGAACCTCGACGAGCAGGGCGTGTCGCTGATCGGGCGCCCCCTGTACGAGGCGTTCATCCAGGGCTACACGGCCAAGCAGTGGCAGACCGACCCGCGCGAGCTGCCGGCGTCGATCATCTCCCGCCTGCCCGTGCGCTACACGTACGACAACCGCTACTTCAACGACACCCACGAGGGCCTGCCGACGGGCGGGTACACCGCGTGGCTGGAGCGGATGGCCGACCACCCGAACATCGAGGTGCGGCTGTCCACGGACTTCTTCGACGACGCGCAGCCGGTGAGCAAGAAGGCCGTCGTGGGCCAGGTGCCGGTCGTGTACACCGGGCCGGTGGACCGGTACTTCGACGACGCCGAGGGATCGCTGTCGTGGCGCACGCTCGACTTCGAGCGCGAGGTGCTGCCCGTGGGCGACTTCCAGGGCGCGCCGGTGATGAACTACGCCGACACCGAGGTGCCGTACACGCGCATCCTCGAGTTCCGGCACTTCCACCCCGAGCGGGACTACACGAGCGACAAGACCGTCATCGTGCGTGAGTACTCCCGCTTCGCCGAGCGCGGCGACGAGCCGTACTACCCGGTCAACACGCCCGCCGACCGGGAGCGGCTCCAGCGCTACCGCGCGCTCATGGCCGGCGAGCCCGAGGTGCACTTCGGCGGCCGTCTCGGCACGTACCAGTACCTCGACATGCACATGGCGATCGGCTCCGCCCTGTCGATGGTGGACAACAAGCTCACCGCCTGACCCCCCGGCTGCCGAACAGGTGGTTGCGCACGTTCTGAACGCTCAGAACGTGCGTAACCGCCTGTTCGGCGCGGCGCGGGCGAGGAACGACCTGACCTGGCGCCCGACGACGCGCTCGCGCACGTGCCGGGCGTCGAAGCGCAGCACGCGGATCCCGGCCACCTGGGCGAAGGCGTTGTCCCGGTCGCGGTCGCGCCGTTCCGACCGCTCCTCGCCCTCGTGCCACTCATGGCCGTCGAGCTCGGCGACGAGCCATCCACGGTCGCCGAGGTCCCATGCCATGTCCCCGACGCCGGCCCTGCGGCCGCCCGGCCCGTCCACGGGGAGCTGGAGGACGTCCGGGGGGACGCCTTCCTCGAGGCACTGCCACCGTCCGGCCGACTCGAGCCACGACTCGGCGCGCGGGTCGGCGTGCTCCCACAGCTCGTGTCGCAGGGCGATGCCGCGCCGGCCCCGGGCATGGTCGTGCGCGCGTGCCGCACCCGCCGGGGTCAGGAGCTCGAGACGCAGCACGGAGTCCAGCACGGCGAGGCCGTTGTCGAGAGGCAGCTCGGGGACGGCCTGCGCGATCGCCCACTCCGGGGAGGCGATCAGCCGCCGGCCGGTGCGGGCGTCACCCCAGCCGACCGTCGTCATGCCGTCGTCGAACTGACGGAGCCGGGCGCCCGGTCGGTGCGACCGCTTCGAGGCGACCGGCATGGCGGCCTCCGGCCGGATCACGGGCGGCAGGCCCTCGACCCCCAGGAGGGCCAGGGCGCACTGCCCGACGGCGACCGCCCCCGGCCCGTACGCGAGCAGGGCGACCCAGCCCGCGCGACGCCGCAGGTGGTCGAAGAGCAGGTCGCCCGCCGATCGGTCCCGGTGCACCGCCGCCGTCGCGCGGCTGGACCTGCGGGCTGCCGCGCCGGGATCGGTGCGGACGAACGGAGGGAGCGCGCCCCGGGGGACGTCGTCGGCGGTACGACGTCGGGGCGCGACGGGGACGGTGTCGATCACCCCTCGCGTGACGACCTGCCACCGGCCGGAGCGCACCCAGCCGGCTCGCCGGGACCGGCCGACGCCGTGCACGTCGCACTGGCGGCTGCTGAGCAGTCCTTCCTGCGCCTCCGCGAGAGCGAGGAGGGTGGCGGGGAGGTCGGCAGGGCGGCGCACGCCGCCATCTCAGCAACTTTCGGACCCCGAGGTCAGACGCCCTGTGGACAGTGCGCCGAACAGGTGGTTGCGCACGTTCTGAACGCTCAGAACGTGCG
>NZ_JBHUWC010000255.1:0-4171 GCF_042670225.1 Isoptericola sp. NPDC057191
CGCACGCTCTGAGCGCTCAGAGCGTGCGTCACCACCTGTTCGGCGGGCGGGGGCGTGGCACCATCGACCTGTGCCACGTGACCTGGAACACCTCGCCGTCATCTCGGACGTGCACGGCAACCTCGGAGCGCTCGAGGCCGTGCTCGCCGACATCGCCGCCCGGGGGATCACCCGCGTGATCAACCTCGGCGACGACGCGGGCAAGGGGCCGCGGGGGAGCGCCGTCGTCGACCGGCTGCGAGAGGTCTGCGAGGCGGACGTCCGCGGCAACTGGGACGACTTCCTGCCGGGGGCCCCCGACGACGGGTCGCCCGAGCTGGCGTGGTGGCGGGACGAGCTGCGCCCCGACCAGCGGGAGTGGCTCGCCGCGAAGCCGCTCAGCCACGACCTGCTGCTCAGCGGCCGCGCGGTCCGGCTCTTCCACGCGTCGGCGACGAGCGTGCACACGCGGGTGCGTCGGTACCACTCCCGCGACGACTTCCACGGCATGTTCGCGACGACGGACCTCACCGGCCCAGGGCCGGAGCCCACCACGGTGGGGTACGGCGACATCCACCAGGCCTTCGTGGACGTCCACGGCGGCCGGACCCTGTTCAACGCCGGGTCGGTCGGCAACCCGATCGACGAGCCGACGCCGGTCTACGCGATCCTCGAGGGCGTGCCGGGCTCCACGGAGCCGGCGCCGTTCGGGATCCAGCACGTGCGCGTGCCCTACGACGTCGAGGCGGAGCTCGCGGTGGCCCGCACGCTCGGCATGCCGGGGTACGAGCCGTGGGCGCGCGAGCTGCGCACCGGGGTCTACCGCGGCCTGGCCGTCTCCTCGCCGCCGGCCTGAGCGGCCGCCCGGAGGACGGCCGCCACGAGGCGCCCGTTCTCCGGGGCCGCCCCTCCGCCCACGCCGAAGAGGGACCGCGTGTACCCGTAGGCGATGCCGGAGTCCGGGTCGGCGAACCCGAGCGCGCCCGCGGCGCCGGAGTGACCGAACGCGCGGGCCGGTGCATGGCGGAAGCGCGAGGCGATCCGCTCGAAGCCGGCGCCGAAGTGCTCGCGCTCGCCCGTCACGAGGTCAGGACCGGCGCCGTGCGGCGTGGCGAGGCCGCGCGCGACGGACGGCGCCAGGAGCGCGTGTCGCTTCCCGTCGCCGCTGATCGCTGCCGCGTAGAGGGCGGCGACACCCCGTGCCGAGCCGAAGGCGCCGGACGACGACGGGCCGCCCGCGTGCACGCGCGGGTCGGAGGCGAGCGCGACGACGTCGGTGGGCGTGGCGGCGTGCTGGTTGAAGGCGAGGTCCATGAGCGTCGCGTCGGCCGCCGGCACCGGTGTGCGGCGGGGGGCGGGGGCCCCCGTGCCCCGGGTGACCGGGACGAACCGGGGACCGGCGCCGGCCGGCAGGCCGAGGTAGAGGTCCACGTCGAAGGGCTCCCGCACCCGCTCGGCGTACAGGTCGGCGAGGGTCGCGCCTGTCGCCCGTCGCACCACCTCGCCCACCAGTGCGCCGATCACGAGGGCGTGGTACCCGTACCCCGTGCCGGGCCGCCACCACGGCCGCTGTCCGCCGAGACGGTCGGCCAGGGCCGCGTCGTCAGCGAGCTCGTCGACCGTGAATCCCTCCGGCACGGTGACGAGACCGGCGCCGTGCGACCAGAGCTCACCCACGGTGACGTCCGCCTTGCCCTCGGCGGCGAACCTGGGCCAGTAGCGGGCGACGGGGCGGGCCGGGTCGACGAGGCCGTCCTGCACGACGAGCGCGCCGAGCAGGTGCGCGACGCCCTTCGCGACGGAGAACAGACCGGTGACGGTGTCGGCGGTGGTATCGGGCGACCACAGGTCGACGACGCGCCGCCCGTGGTGGTGCACCGCGAGCTGGGCGCCGACGGGCTCGGGATGCTCGGCGAGCGTGCGCGCGAACGCGGTCCGCACGGCCTCATACCCGGGGGCCACGGTGCCATGCACGACCGCCGCGGGGGCGGGGGCGGTGCTCATCGGGCGTGCTGCGCGGGGGCCTGGTCGGCCGTCGTGCCCGACTCGGAGGAGACCAGCTCGGTGATCGGGTCGAAGAAGGCGGCGACGGCCGGGTCGTCGCCGCCCCGGCGGCGAGACGCGGCCAGGTCCTCGGGGCTCGCCCAGTGCACGACGTCGACCCAGGTGTCGGCGTCGAGGCGCACCAGCTCGGCGCCCAGGAAGCCGGTGCGCCCCGCGGCGAACGCGGCGAGCATCCCCGGACGGGCCGCGAGCAGCCGGTCGGCCGCGTCGGCGGGCACGCGGAACCGGGTGATCTCGACGGTGGTGCCGGGTCGGTGGGTGGCGGTCATGGTTCCTCCGGTCGGTCGGGGCATATCCTGTAGTCACCAGTTCATATCGTCATCATAGGTGACTATATTCCCGACCCCCGGAGGTGCGACATGGCGAGCCCACCGCGCACGCGCGCCGAGGCCAAGGCCGACCGGCCTGACCTGGGGGTGCTCGCCGGACGGTTGCTCTTCGCCGTCCAGGGCGCCCTCTTCGGCCGGCTCGCGGGCGAGGGGTTCGACGACCTGCGGCCGCAGCACGGCGCCGTGCTCGCCTGGATCGACGCCGGCGGGAGCCGCGCGACCGAGCTCGCGCAGCGCTCCGGCCAGCACAAGCAGGTGATCGGCAAGCTCGTGGACGAGCTCGAGGAGCGCGGGTACGTCGAGCGGCGACCCGACCCGGACGACCGGCGGGCGAAGCTTGTCGTGCCCACCGACCGCGGGCTGCGGCAGATGGCGCGCTCGGACGCCATCGTCGCCGACGTCGAGCGCGAGCTCGCGGCGGCCCTCGGGGCCCGGCGGTACGCGGACTTTGACGCCGGGCTGCGGGACGTCGTCGAGGCCGTGGGGCGCGTCGGCGGCGCTCGCTAGGCTTCGTCCCGTGCAGACGTTCGAGCAGGGCGCTTTCGACCCCGACGTGATGGGCCCCGCGGCACGCCCGGACACGGGCGAGGAGTGGCTCGGGTCGTACACCGACACGGACACCGAGCGCTGGTACTCCGAGCCGCCCAAGTCGAAGCACCGCACGGCGTTCGAGCGCGACCGCGCCCGCGTGGTGCACTCCTCGGGCCTGCGTCGGCTCGGCGCGAAGACCCAGGTGCTGGGTCCCGGCAGCGACGACTTCGTCCGTACCCGGCTGACCCACTCGCTCGAGGTCGCCCAGGTGGGGCGGGAGATGGGCCGCGCCATGGGCTGCGACCCCGACCTCGTGGACACCGCCTGCCTCACCCACGACCTCGGCCACCCGCCGTTCGGTCACAACGGGGAGCGGGCGCTCGCGGAGATCGCGCAGGGGATCGGCGGCTTCGAGGGCAACGCCCAGACGCTGCGGCTGCTCACCCGCCTCGAGCCGAAGGTGTTCGCCTCCGACGGGTCGCCCCGGGGTCTGAACCTCACGCGCGCCAGCCTCGACGCCAGCGTGAAGTACCCGTGGGCGCTCGGTGCGGGGCCGGCACGGCCCGACGGCGGTGCGACCGGCAAGTTCGGCGTCTACCCCGACGACCGGCCCGTCTTCGACTGGCTGCGTCGCGGTGCCCCGGGCGGGCGGGCGCGCTGCATGGAGGCGCAGGTCATGGACCTCGCCGACGACATCAGCTACTCGGTGCACGACGTCGAGGACGCGGTGGTCGGCGGACGCCTGGACCTGCGCAACCTGGACGACGCGGACGAGCGGGCTCGCGTCGCCGACCACGTGCGCGCCTGGTACGGGGCGTGGCACGAGCCGGACGCGATCGACGCCGCGCTGTGCCGTCTGCGTGACACGGGATACCTCGTGACGGACTTCGACGGCTCGCGCCGGGCGCTGGCCCGGCTGAAGGACGCGACGAGCCAGCTCATCGGCCGCTTCAGCGGGGCGGCCCAGGACGCGACGCGCGAGGTGTTCGGCGACGGGCCCCTGACCCGCTACGTCGCGCGGCTCGTGGTGCCGCAGGAGACCGCCGACGAGATCCTCGCGCTCAAGGGCGTGGCCGTGGCGTACGTGATGGCGCCGCGCGAGGCCGAGCCGGTGTACGGGGCACAGCGGGAGATGATCGCCGCCCTGGTCGACGTCCTGACCGACCGTGCGCCGGACGAGCTCGAGGCCCCGTTCGCCGCGGACTGGCGTGCGGCGGCCGACGCCCCCCCGCCGCGGCGCGGCGGCGGCGCCCCCGTCGCCGCCCGCA
>NZ_JBHUWC010000256.1:0-4133 GCF_042670225.1 Isoptericola sp. NPDC057191
GGCGCTCCGTCGTCGGGTCAGCGGATCTCGACGATCGGCAGGCGCAGCGCACCGGGTGCCGCGGACGGCACCACCGGGTGCCGGGGCGGCGTGGGCGCGACGCCGGCGTACGCGGCCCCCGGGGCGGGCCGGGTGTCGGCGTCGCCGCGGTTCGGCCAGAGGGCGCACGCCCGCTCGGCCTGGGCGGTGATGGTGAGCGACGGGTTGACGCCGAGGTTGGCGGTCACGGTGGACCCGTCCAGCACGTGCAGGCCGGGATGCCCGTGCACGCGGTGGTACGGGTCGACGACGCCGGTGGCGGGGGAGTCGCCGATCGTGCAGCCGCCGAGGATGTGCGCCGTCATCGGCACGTCGAACGGGTCGCCCGCGCTGCCGCCCGCGAGCCCGCCCATGCGGGTCGCCATCGCCCGGACGGCGTCGTGCGCCACCGGGATCCAGGTCGGGTTGGGCGCTCCGGTGCCCTGCCGTGAGGTGAGCCGCCGGCCGAGGAGCCCGCGGCGCGTGAACGTCGTGAGCGAGTTGTCGCGACTCTGCATCACCAGGGCGATCACGGTGCGCTGCGACCAGCCCCGCAGGTCGTACAGCGCGGGCAGGTCGCGGCGCCGACGCCAAAGCTCGGCGAGCCACCGGCGCCAGCGCGGGCCGTCGCCGGGCCCGACGCCGTCGACCAGCACGGTCTGCAGGAGCCCCATCGCGTTGGACCCGCGGCCGTAGCGCACGGGTTCGACGTGCGTGTCCTCGTCCGGGTAGAAGGACGACGTGATGGCCACGCCCTCGGAGTAGTCGGGCTCGCCCACCTGGCCGCGGCGGGCCGGCCGCATCGCCCCCAGCAGGGCCTCGGAGTTGGTGCGCGTGAGGTGTCCGAGGCGCGGGGAGAGGTGCGGCAGGTCGCCGCTGTCCCGCATCGCGTGCAGCAGGCGCTGCGTCCCGAGCGTCCCGGCCGCGAGCACCACCTGTCGGGCGCGGTACGTGCGTCGCCCCGCCCAGCGGTTCCCGGTGCGGTGGGTGCGCACCTCGTAGCCGCCGTCGGTGCGGGGGAGGACGGCGGTGGCCGTGGTCAGCGGGTGCACGCGGGCGCCGGCGGCCTCCGCGAGGTGCAGGTAGTTCTTGACGAGCGTGTTCTTCGCGTTGTGCCGGCATCCCGTCATGCACTCGCCGCAGTGCAGGCACGGGCTGCGGTCCGGTCCCCTGCCCCCGAAGAAGGGGTCGGGGACGGCGTTCTCGGACCCGTCGCCGGGCCGCGAGGGCCCGGCGGCTCCGTCGTCCCCGAGGAACACGCCGACCCGGACCTTGCGGAACGTGTGCCCGACGCCCAGCTCCTCGGCGACGTCGCGCACGAGCTCGTCCGCGGGGGTGGTGCGGCGGTACTCGACCGCGCCGAGCATCCGCTCGGCCTGGTCGTAGTAGGGGTCGAGCTCTGCCTTCCAGTCGGTCACGTGCGCCCAGGCGGGGTCCGACCAGAACGCGTCGGACGGCCGGTACAGGGTGTTGGCGTACACGAGGGAGCCGCCACCGACGCCCGCCCCGGCGAGCACGAGGACGTCCTTGAGGCGGTGGATCCGCTGGATGCCGTAGCAGCCCAGGGCGGGGGCCCAGAGGAAGCGGCGCAGGTCCCAGGAGGTGCGCGGCAGCTCGTCGTCGGCGAACCGTCGGCCCGCCTCGAGCACGCCGACGCGGTAGCCCTTCTCCGTGAGCCGCAGGGCAGCCACGCTGCCCCCGAAGCCTGAGCCGACGACGAGGACGTCGTAGTCGTCGTAGTCGTCGGCGGGGTCGGCGGGCTGCTCGGTGACCGGGCTGCTGACCTGGCTGCTGACCTGGCTGCGGACCGGGCCGGAGGCTCTGCGGAGGGTCTGGTCGTCGTCGTCCAGCATGCGCCAGACCGTAGCGCGGTCCGGGGTGCGGCGGGGGCGACGGCGCACGGCTTTTGCCCCCAGGCATGCCCGGCGGTTACTCTGGGCGCCGCGGTGTGGTTGTGCTGCCGCGAGGAGACGTCGCATAGTCTGGTCTAGTGCGCCACCCTGCTAAGGTGGTAACGGGGCAACCCGTTCGCGGGTTCAAATCCCGCCGTCTCCGCCAGGAAGGCTCCGGCTGCTGATCGCCCGGGGCCTTTTCTGTTGCCTGATGTCGGGTCGGCGGGGCGCGAGAACCGCTCTGCCGGAGGTCGTCCCGGTGTCGTGCATCACGATGGACCCCGTCGGTTTGGGGAACGGGCCCGGTGCCTGTAATGTTCTCGTCGGTCGGTGCGACAGCGCCGGTCAGGACTGCGCCCGTAGCTCAACGGATAGAGCATCTGACTACGGATCAGAAGGTTGGGGGTTCGAATCCCTCCGGGCGCACCGAAAGGCACAACGGCTCGATCCCCACACGGGATCGGGCCGTTGGTCGTTTCGGCCCCACGGGGTGGCACAGCAGCGAGGTCAGCGCCGACCGCGTCACGACCTGGCCCCGGCCCGTCGCGCACGTCGCGGCGGTCGGCGCGTCCAGCGCCAGACGCTGCAACGACACGACCGAGAGGGTGATCGATCGCATGAGCGATCAGACCTGGCAGACGATCGCGATCGTCGCGTACCTCCTGGCGATGCTGGGCATCGGGTACGCAGCGTTCCGCAGGACCGACGACCTGGACGACTACATGCTCGGCGGGCGCCGGCTGCGCCCCGGCGTGGCCGCCCTGAGCGCGGGCGCCTCCGACATGTCGGGCTGGCTGCTCATGGGGCTGCCCGGCGCGATCTACCTCACCGGGCTCGTCGAGGCGTGGATCGCGGTGGGCCTGACCGTGGGCGCGTGGCTCAACTGGAAGTTCGTGGCCCCCCGTCTGCGGGCCTACACGGAGGTCGCGAACAACTCGATCACCATCCCGAGCTTCTTCGACAACCGCCTCCGCGACCCCGCGCACCTGCTGCGCGTCGCGGCCGGCCTGATCGTCCTGGTGTTCTTCACCTTCTACGTCTCGTCCGGGATGGTCGCGGGCGGGACGTTCTTCGAGAGCTCGTTCGGGCTGGACTACCTCACCGGGCTCCTCGTCGTCGGCGGCGTGACGCTCGCCTACACGCTCTTCGGCGGGTTCCTCGGGGCGACGTGGACCGACGTCGCGCAGGGGGTGCTGATGCTCGCGGCGCTCGTCGCGGTGCCGGTGATCGCCGTGGTCGACCTGGGTGGTTGGTCGGCGGTGCAGGAGGGGATCCGAGCCGCGGACGCCGCCGGCACCACGCAGCACCTGTCGTTCTTCGCCGGCGCTACCGCCACCGGCGTCATCTCTGCGCTCGCCTGGGGCCTGGGGTACTTCGGTCAGCCGCACATCATCGTGCGCTTCATGGCCATCCGCACGCCGCAGGACGCGACCGCCGGACGACGGATCGGCATCGGCTGGATGGTGCTCACCGCGCTGGGCGCCGTGATGACCGGGCTGGTCGGCGTCGCCTACGCGAACGTCAAGGGTCTCCAGGTCGACAACCCGGAGACCATCTTCCTGCTGCTCGCCCAGCTCCTCTTCCACCCGCTGGTGGCGGGCCTGGTGCTGGCCGCGGTGCTGGCGGCGATCATGTCGACGATCTCGTCGCAGCTGATCGTGTCCTCCTCGGCGCTCGTCGAGGACCTGGTGAAGATGTCCGGGCTCCGGCTCAGCCCGCGGGCCGAGGTGATGCTCGGCCGGGGCGGCGTCCTGCTCGTCGCGGTGGTCGCGGCGCTGATCGCCCTGGACCGGACGTCCTCGATCCTCGACCTGGTGGGCTTCGCGTGGGCCGGGTTCGGGTCGGCGTTCGGACCCGTGGTCGTCCTGAGCCTCTACTGGCGTCGCCTGACGCGGTGGGGTGCGCTCTCGGGGATGGTCGCCGGTGCGGTCGTCGCGTTCGTCTGGGGACGTACGTCCCTCGCGGACAGCCTGTACGAGATCGTCCCCGGGTTCGCGATCGGCCTCCTCGCGGCGGTCGTCGTCAGCCTCGTGACGCCGAGGCCGGACGGTGCGGTGCTCGAGGAGTTCGACGCCGCACGGCGTCTCGCCCGTGGGGAACAGCCGGAGCTGCAGCGCGTCTGACGCGTCGCCGGCACCGCCGCGCCCGGGGGGCGGACAGGTGCCCGGCCGGGGCCTGACCGGGGCCGGCCGGGCTCTCTGGCGGGCCGTGGCGGGACGTGGC
>NZ_JBHUWC010000257.1:0-4060 GCF_042670225.1 Isoptericola sp. NPDC057191
CGGTCGTCCCCGTGACGCTGCCGGTGACCGTGCCGACGGACGTCGCCCCGGCAGCCGCGCCGCTGCCGGCCGCCGCGCTGCCGACCGCTCCGCCCAGCGCGCCGACCGTGCCCCCGATGGGCAGCGCCCCCACGACGGCGAGGCCCGCCAGCCCGACGATGAGGGGCGCGACGACGGCCCGCATGCCGTGGGCGACGTCGCCGAGCTCGAGCACGAGCGAGCGGCACTCGCTGCACGACTCCAGGTGGGTGTCGACCTTCGCGACCTCGCGCCGCGCCAGGCCGCCGCGCACGTACGCGCCGAGCAGCGGGTTCACGGCCCGGCACCCGTCGGTGGGTGCGTGCGTGAGGTGCTCCTGCAGGTACCCGACCCGCAGTCCCTCGCGGGCGCGGTAGGCGAGGGCGGAGACGCCGTTGGGCGTCAGGCCGAGGATCGGCGCCACCTCGGCCGGCGTGCGGCCCTCGATCTCCGTGTACCAGAGCACCGCCTGCCAGCGCTCCGGGAGCGCCTGGTAGGCGTTCTTCACGACGGACCGCTCGAACCCCTCGAACGTGGGGACGTCGGTGGAGTCGACGAGGCCGAGCGCGGCCTCGAACGTGCCGTCGTCGGCCGTGGGGCGGGTGCGCCGTACCCCGCGCGCGAGGTCGGCGGCGAGCCGCCGCACCACCGTCAGCAGGTAGGCGCGGAACGTGGCGTCGGGGCCGCCGCCGTGCTGCAGCACGTCGAGCACCCGGTGGAACGCCTCCGAGACGAGGTCGTCGGCGTCGGCCGCGGAGCGCACGTACTGCCTGGCCACGGCGCGGGCTGCCGGCACGTGCCGGACGTAGAGAGCACCGAACGCCTCGAGGTCGCCTCCGCGCACGTCCAGGATCAGCTCGGCGTCACTGCGTGCCGAGTCGTCCGACCCCACGTAGACGTCCGTCATGGCCGACCTCGCTCTGGCTCTCCCACGCGATGCTCCCGCGCAGACTCCCGTACTGTACGTGCGCGCAGCCGGTCGTTGAGGGGTGAACTTTCTCAAGAAAGACGCAGGATATCCGCAAGTTTCCGTGCCTCAGGCAGCGGAAAGCGCCTCCGCGACAGTTCTCGCCCGTGTCAGTGGGGCGCAACTGCGTCATGATGGCTGCCCATGGGGCTCCCATCATCATGAACCGGTCCACGAGCGGGCCCACGGACGCGCCCGAGCTCCCCTCCGAGGTGCTCGACCGTTGGCGCGCGACGAGCCTTGCCGACGTCTGGCTGCGCCCGGACGACTGGTACCACCCGGCGGTCGACGCGCTGGTCGAGGCGTTCGACGACGGCCGGTCGCCCCACGCCGCCGCCCACCGGCTGGGTGCCGCGCGCGGGCGCGCAGGAGTCGGGCTGGGCGAGACGCTGGACGACGTGGAGTGCCTCTACCGTGCCGCCCACCGCGCCCCGGACCCCGACGCGATCCGTGCGGTCGCCGTCGGCTGGGTCCGTGGACGCGACACCGAGCCGGCCCTGAGCGGGCTGCGCGACCCGGGCACCGGGCTGCCCACGCGGGCCTACCTCACGGAGCGGCTGCGGGAGACGTACGGCGCGGCCGTCGGGGCCGAGCACGACGTGCCGACCACGCACTGCCTCGTCGTCATCGACGTCGCCGTGGACGGGCTGGCGCCCTGGGACCGGGCCGCGCGGTCCGCGACCGTGGGCCGCGCCCTCGAGCAGGTCTTCGGGGAGGGCCACCCGATGGCGGCGCTGACCGACGGCGTCTTCGCGGTGCTGACCCGCCGCGACGCCAGGGTGAGCGACCTGGCGAAGACCACCCGCCGGGTGGTCGAGCGCAACGCCGCGCTCATGGGGATCGGGGACACGATGCGGCGCCCCACCCGGGTGTGGGTGGAGCGCCTGCCGACGTCGCACGCCGCGGCCGCCGAGCTGCTCACGCAGCTCACCCGCTGACCGTCACGCTGACCCCCGCGCTGACCGCCACCTGGGTGCCGACGAGGCTCAGGGGTGCGAGTAGGTGAGGCAGTCGGCGTGGCTCTCGTCGTCCGGGCCGGGCCCGACGCGGATCGCGGCCGCCGCGCACTCGAGCTCGTGGTTGTGGACGCAGTCCCCGCGCTGGCACGCCCCCACGTGGGCGACGACCTTCTCCAGGCCGCCCTTGGCGCTCAGCGGGATGAACGTGGCGCACGACGCGTCTCCGGTGTGCCCGGCGATCGTCACCGCACCGGCGTGACAGCCGTGGTCGTGGTTGTAGCCGCAGCCCTCGACGGTGCACTCGGTCACCTCGGGCATCTCCATCAGAGTGCTCATCGTGCGCTCCTCGCTGCTCGCCGTCGGCTCGCGCCGCCTTCAGCCAGGATAGGACTCACGCACGGAATATGCGATGCGAATTCGCCCTCGAATTCAGCAAGGAAAGCCTCACCTATTGCGACGGGATTTAGCGAAGAATTGCATGGCGAAAAGACGGCGGGCGGCGGCTCTCAGCCGCGTCGGGGCAGGGGGCGCCAGAGCACCAGCGCGCCTTCCGCGGCGTCCAGCTCGGACCGCTCGGCGCGCCGCACCCGCTGACCGCGGCGCACGACGACGACGTCGCCCGACGAGCCGGCGGCGAACACCCGGCCCCCGGGCTGCATCGCGAGCGCGGTGAGGCGTGCCTCGAGCTGGGCCACGTGCTCCTGCAGGTCGAGGATGCGCCGGATGCCGGCGAGGTTGATCCCCTCGACCTGCGCGAGCCGCTGGACCTCCAGCAGGCGGGACACGTCGCGCTGCGAGTACCGCCGCCCCCGGCCCGCGGTGCGGCGGGGCGTCACCAGGCCGAGCCGGTCGTACTGGCGCAGGGTCTGCGGGTGCATCCCGGCGAGCTGGGCGGCCTGGGACACGGTCAGCACCGGGGCGTCCTCGGTGACCATCGCTACCTCCCTCGCACGGTGCACGTCGCCCGGGCCGTCACTCCGCGGCGCGCTGCGCCAGCCCTGCCCGGACGTCCTCGTGGTCGCTCTCGGCGGCGAACGCCTCGAGCGCCTCCTTCGCCTTCTTGCTGAGCTTCTGCGGCACCGCGACCTGCACGGTGACGAGCAGGTCGCCCTGCGCCTTCGTCGTCCGCACGCCGCGGCCCTTGACCCGCAGCACGCGGCCGGACGGCGTGCCCGCGGGCACCTTGAGCCGCACGGTGCTGCCGTCGAGGGTGGGCACCTCGAGCGTGGTGCCGAGAGCGGCCTCCGTGAACGTGACGGGCACCGACATGCGCAGGTTGACGCCGTCGAGCGTGAACACCGGGTGCGCGGAGACGTGCACGGTGACCACGAGGTCGCCCGCCTCACCGCCGCCGGAACCCGGCCGCCCCTTGCCGCGGATGCGCAGCTTGCGGCCGTCGTTGACGCCCGCGGGGATCTTGGTCTTGACCTTGCGGCCGTCCACCGTGAACTCCACGGTGGCGCCCTCCACGGCCGTGCGGAACGGCAGCGTGGTCTCCGCCGCGACGCCCGGGCCCTTCTGCGGCGCGGTGAAGCCGGCGCGCCGGCTGCCGCCGCGGAAGCCGCCCTGGCCGCCGAGCATCGAGCTGAGGATGTCCTCGAAGCCGCCGGCGCCGCCGCCCTGCGGGTACTGCGTGTAGCGGGCGTTCGGGGCGCCTCCGCCGAACATCGACCCGAACACGTCCTCGAAGCCGTTGCCACCGCCACCGGGGCCCGCGGCGAACCGGGCGCCGCCACCGGCCATCGCACGCACGGCGTCGTACTGCTGACGCTGCTCGCTGTCCGAGAGGACGGCGTACGCCTCGCCGATCTCCTTGAACTTCGCCTCGGCCGACGCGTCACCCGGGTTCTGGTCCGGGTGGTACTGCCGCGCCAGCTTGCGGTACGCCTTCTTGATGGCCGCGTCGTCCGCGTCCTTGGGGACGCCGAGAGCGGAGTAGAAGTCCTTCTCGATCCAGTCCTGACCTGTCACGACGTCCTCCTTTCGTCACGGGGCGAGGTGGCGCAACCCTGCGCCGAGGGTTGCGCCCCCCCGGGACAGCTAATCCGGGCCGCCGCCCCCCCCCCCGGCCGCGCCGCCCACCATGGCGGCGAGAAGGTAAACGGGCTCCACCACC
>NZ_JBHUWC010000258.1:0-4056 GCF_042670225.1 Isoptericola sp. NPDC057191
CGGGCACCCCCGCCCGCCGGTCACCCGGTCCCCGCGCACCCGCGCCGGCACCACCAGCACCACGACGACGTGACGCACCCACCGAGGAGGAGCCGCATGCCCGCGAACCCGAAGGGCGGCCCGACCCCATGAAGTTCTACCTGAGGCGGATCGCCTTCTACGCGGTCACCCTCTGGGCCGCCATCTCCCTGAACTTCTTCATCCCGCGGCTGCTGCCGGGTGACCCGTTCACGATCCTCATGGCCAAGCTGCAACGTGCCGGGGACGTCTCGGAGAGCACCCTCAACAGCATCCGGCTCCTCCTCGGGGCCAGCGAGGACCTCAGCCTCGGGGAGCAGTACGTCCAGTACTGGAAGAACGTCCTCACCGGAGACCTCGGCGTCTCGGTGACGAACTTCCCGACGCCGGTCACCCAGCTCATCGGCGACGCGCTGCCGTGGACCCTCGGGCTGGTCGGCACCGCCACGATCATCTCCTTCGTGCTCGGCATCGGGCTCGGCGCGTTCGCCGGCTGGAAGCGCGGCACCTGGGTGGACGGCCTCGTCCCGAGCACCACGATGCTGCAGTCGCTGCCGTACTTCTGGGTCGCCCTCGTCCTCATCTTCGCGTTCGCCGTGAACCTCCAGTGGTTCCCGATCATCGGCGCGTACGACGTCTTCCACTTCAACGGCCCCGAGTGGAGCTGGGCCTTCGTCGGCTCCGTGCTCTACCACGCCTTCCTCCCCGCCGTGACGATCGTGATCTCGTCCGTCGGCGGCTGGCTGCTCGGGATGCGCAACATGATGGTCTCCACCCTGTCGGAGGACTACGTCACGACCGCCGAGGCCAAGGGCTTGCGACCCCGCCGCGTCTTCACCACCTACGCCATGCGCAACGCGGCACTGCCGTCCCTCGCCGGGTTCGGCGTCTCCCTCGGTTTCGTCGTCGCCGGCTCCCTCGTCATGGAGCAGGTCTTCACCTACCCCGGCGTCGGCAAGCTCATGATCACGGCGGTGCGCAACAACGACTACGCGCTGATGCAGGGAGTCTTCCTCGTCATCACGCTCGCGGTCCTCGCGGCCCTGTTCCTCATGGACCTCATCTACGGCTTCCTGGACCCGAGGACGCGCCACCATGACTGACACCCCCACCACCACCGCCGACGTGACGCCCGCCGACGCGACGCCCGCCGTCGCCACCGCGCCGGCCCCGAGGTCCGCCGTGCGCCAGATGATGCCCACGATGTCGGGCAAGCTCCTCGCCGGGCTGCTCCTCGTCGGCGCGATCGTGCTGTTCGCGCTCGTCGGCCCGCTCGTCACGCAGGACCCGCACAGCTCGGCCAACGACCCGATGCTGCCGCCGCAGCCCGGGCACTGGCTCGGCACCACCAGCCTCGGCTACGACGTGCTCGCACAGCTCGCCGAGGGCGCGCGCGGCTCCCTGCTCGTCGGGGTGACCGCAGGGCTCATCGCCATCGTCCTCGCGCTCCTGTTCGGCGTCGTCGCCGGGTACGTGCGCGGGTGGACGGACGAGGTCCTGTCCCTGATCACCAACATCATGATCGTCATCCCCGGCCTGCCGCTGATGATCGTGATCGCCAGCTACCTCCAGGTGCGCAGCACCCTCCTCGTCGCCCTCATCCTCGGCGTGACCGGCTGGGCGGGCGGGGCCGTCGTGCTGCGCTCGCAGGCGCGGTCCCTGCGCGTCCGCGACTACGTCTCCGCGGCCCGCGTCGCCGGCGAGAAGACCCCCCGGATCATCCTCGTCGAGGTGCTCCCCAACCTGCTGCCGCTCCTGGCGTCACAGTTCCTGTTCGCCATCGTCCTGTCGATCCTCGGCGAGGCGGGCCTGTCCTACCTGGGCCTCGGACCCAACGGCGCGATCACCTGGGGCACCATGCTCAACGAGGCGCAGGGCGGCAGCGCGCTCTCCCGCGGCGCCTGGTGGTGGTTCGTGCCGCCGGGCCTGATGATCGCCCTCTTCGGCACCGGGCTGTCGCTCGTGAACTTCGCCATCGACGAGATCGTCAACCCGAAGCTGCGGCTCGCGCCCGCCGCCGCCAAGAGCGTCCGCGAGGCCCGCCGGGCCGGCCGGGACAGGCTCGGCCGCGGCTCGGCGGTGCCCGCCACGGCGTCGGCTCCCGAGGGCGACGCGCCCGACCCGCAGGACTCGCCCGGCCAGAAGGAGAGGGTCGACGTATGACCGCCGCCGCCACCACGACGGGGCCCCTCAGCTCCGCGGCCCACGCCGCGCACGTGGCCGGGCTCGAACCCGTGCTCACCGCACGGCACGTGACCATCGAGTACGAGGTCGACCCGCCCGTCCAGGCCGTGCAGGACGTCTCGCTCACCCTGCACCGCGGCGAGATCCTCGGCCTCGCCGGAGAGTCCGGCTGCGGCAAGACGACCCTCGCCTACGGACTCAACCGGCTCCTCAAGCCGCCGGCGATCCTGCGCTCCGGCGAGGTGACGTTCCACGACGCCACCGGCACGGACATCGACGTCGTCGGCCTCACCGGCGACGCGCTCCGGGCGTTCCGCTGGGACAAGGTCTCCATGGTCTTCCAGGGCGCGATGAACTCGCTCAACCCGGTGATCAGCGTCCGCAAGCAGCTCGGCGACGTCCTCACCACCCACCGGCCCGAGCTGGGCAAGAAGGAGCGGGCCGCACGTTCCGCAGAGCTCCTCGAGCTCGTCGGCGTCGACCCGTCACGACTCGACAGCTTCGCGCACGAGCTCTCCGGCGGCATGCGCCAGCGCGTGATGATCGCGATGGCGATGGCGCTCAACCCGCAGGTCATGATCATGGACGAGCCGACCACCGCGCTCGACGTCGTCGTCCAGCGCGGCATCCTGCGCGAGATCATGCGGCTGCGCGAGCGGTTCAACTTCGCCGTCGTGTTCATCACGCACGACCTGCCCCTGCTGCTCGAGATCAGCGACCGCATCGCCGTCATGCGCGCCGGCGAGATCGTCGAGCTCGACACGGCCGAGGTGATCTACGCGCGCGCCCAGCACCCGTACACGCGGCAGCTGCTGAGCTCGTTCCCGAGCCTCACCGGCGACCGTGGCTCGTTCGTCCGCACCGGCGTCCCGCAGGCCGCCACCGAGGGGGAGGCGTCATGAGCAGCCTCGAGGTCCGTCACCTCGTCAAGGAGTTCAAGGTCCGCAACGGCATGAGCAGCACCCGGCTGCGGGCCGTCAACGACGTGTCGTTCACCCTGGAACCGGGCAGGACCATCGCCCTCGTCGGGGAGTCCGGGTCCGGCAAGTCGACCGTCGCCAAGATGATCTCCCAGCTCGAGACGCCCACCACGGGCGAGATCCTGCTCGACGGCGTCCCCGTCGCGCGGCGGGGGAAGGCCCTCGCGTCCTACCGGCACCAGGTGCAGATGGTCTTCCAGGACCCGTTCGCGTCGCTCAACCCGTACCACACCGTCGCCCACCACCTGGAGCGGCCCCTGCGTCTGCACGGCGTCACCAGCGGCGCGGCGCTGGAGCCCGCGGTCCACGACCTGCTCGAGCGCGTCAACCTCACCCCTGCTGCGCTCTACGCCGTGAAGCGGCCGCACGAGATGTCCGGGGGGCAGCGGCAGCGCGTCGCCATCGCCCGAGCCCTCGCGCCCGGCGCGCGGTTCCTCGTCGCCGACGAGCCCGTGTCCATGCTCGACGTGTCCATCCGGCTCGGCGTGCTCAACCTGCTCGCGAGGCTGCAGCGCGAGGAGAACCTCGGCGTCCTCTACATCACCCACGACCTCGCCACCGCCCGGCACTTCAGCGACGAGATCATCGTCATGTACCGGGGCGACGTCGTGGAGCGGGGGCCGTCCGACCAGGTCATCCTCGACCCGCAGCACGACTACACGAAGACGCTGCTCGCCGCAGCTCCCGAGCCGTCGCGGCACGGGCGGCTGCGAGCGGAGGTGCGGGCGGAGCTCGCTGTCCGCTGACCGGTGGTCGCTGTGGTCGCTGTCGCGCGGTGTCGCGTGCTGTGGTCGCTGTCGCGCGGGTCGGAGGCTTCTTCGCGCGGACGCGTTCACGGGCGCCAGGGCGCCCTCCACTTCGGGAGGGATACGTC
>NZ_JBHUWC010000259.1:0-4050 GCF_042670225.1 Isoptericola sp. NPDC057191
TCCCAGGACGAGGGGGCCGTCGCGCGTCGGGGTCAGCTCGCCGAGCGGTGCCGCTCCGCGAGCAGCCGGCCCGGGGTGTCGTCGTCGAAGTCCGCGAAGAACTGCCCGACCCGCTCGGTCAGCTCGCTCATCCCGTCACAGGCGAACAGTGTCGGCTGGTAGTGCGAGATGTCGTACTCGACCGTGCCCATGGAGTAGAAGTCGAGCGGCAGGATCGTCGCGCCGCGGAACTCTTCGATCTCGCCGTAGGAGGACAGCAGACCGGCGCCGTAGGCGCGCAGCTCGCCGTCCTCGTACATGACGCCGAACTCGATGGTGAACCAGAAGACGTCCGCGACGAACTGCAGGCCTTCTGGGGTCTCGCAGCGTCGCGCCGCCTCGCCGGCGCGACGCTTCACCTCGGCGATCGCCGGGTTGGCGAGCAGGTTCCCGTGCCCCACCACCTCGTGGATGATGTCGGGCTCGGGGGTGTACAGCGGCTGCGAGCCGTGCCGCAGGTACTGCGTGGAGTGGAAGACGCCGTCCGCGAGCGACCCGTAGAACTGGTCCAGGGGTACGAGGCCCGCGGCCGGATGGAGGCGGAAGCCGCTCAGCGGCTCGAGCCCGGCGCTCACCTGGTCGAGCTGGGGGACGTGGTCCGTGGGCAGACCGAGGGCCTCCTTGCCCTCGAGGTAACCGCGGATCGCGAGGCGCTCGTGCTTGGGTGCGAGCTCGGTGCACACGGTGCGCCAGATCTCGTTCTCCGCGTCGGTGTACTCCACCCTGGGCACCGGGTCGCCGGGCGACCAGCGCAGCGCGGGGCCGGCGATGGCCTCGCGACGGCGGCGGTACTCCGGGTCGTTCGCGCCGGGGTGGTCGTCGGTGAGGTGCACCGTGACGCCGTTCTCGTCCTCGGTGACGGGGGCGTAGAGCTGACCTTCCTCAAACATGCCGAAAGACTACGCCCGGCGCCCCTGTCTCGACAGGTGGACGGCGCGGTGCCCCGGGGCGTCGGCCCCGCGGCACCGCGCGAGCGATCAGCTGGCCTGGCGCAGCGTGGTGCGGCGCGCCCGCAGCGTCGCCAGCGCCTCCTCCAGCAGGGCCGCGCCGTCCTCTGCGGACCGCCGCTCCTTCACGTACGCCAGATGGGTCTTGTACGGCTCGTTGCGCACCGGCGACGGCGGGTTCGCCGCGTCCAGGCCCGCAGGGAAGCCGCACCGGGGGCAGTCCCAGAACTCCGGCGCCTCCACGTCCTCGTTCGCCGAGAAGCTCGGCGTCGTCTCGTGCCCGTTCGCGCACCAGTACGACACCCGCACCCGGGGTGCCGCATCGCCGCGCTCGGACTCTCCCAGGGGTCCCGCGCCCACGCGCGAGCCCCGGATCGCATGACCGGCTGTAGCCACGTCCTGTCGTCCTCACCTTCGACTCAGTGGGCGTTCGCCCACGGACGATCTTCGTGAACCGCTGGTCCGGGGCGTCGTCGCCCGGCCCGCGTGCCCCCGCGCCGGCCGGAGCCGGCGACGGTCGCGTCGTGCTGTCAGCTGACCTTCGTGATGAGGCCGAGCAGCACGATCACGACGAACCAGACGAGCGCAAAGCTCACCGTGATCCGGTTGAGGTTGCGCTCCGCGACGCCGGAGCTCCCGGCAGCGCTCGAGACACCCCCGCCGAACATGTCGGACAGCCCGCCGCCCTTGCCCTTGTGCATCAGGATGAGCAGGGTCAGGAAGGCGCTGGTGATCACCAGAAGAACCTGAAGGATGATCTGCAAAACGTCCACGGTGTCCTCGGCTGTCCTCGTTCGTCGTCCGTCCCGCGGGACGGGTTCGGTGCCGGGACGTCGTCCCGGCCGGGTCAAGAGTAAGTGACGGACGCCTCTCGAAGCGAACACCGATGTCTCCATCTGGTGACGATCCGAAGAGGCGTCCGTCGGACGGGCGTGGCCCGCCGTCACACGGTCGTGTCAGGCGACGTGCGACTGGTAGCGCGCGATCTTCGCGAACTCGACCGGGTCGAGGCTCGCGCCGCCCACGAGGGCGCCGTCGACGTCGGGCTGCGCCATGATCTGCGCGACGTTGCCCGACTTCACGGAGCCCCCGTACAGCACGCGGACGCCCGCGGCGAGCTCGGCGTCGTACAGCTCGGCGAGGCGGCCACGGATCGCGCCGCAGACCTCCTGCGCGTCCTCGGGGGTCGCGACCTCGCCCGTGCCGATGGCCCACACGGGCTCGTAGGCGATGACGACCTGAGCCGCCTGCTCCGGGGTGACCCCGGCGAGCGCCGCGTCGACCTGCGCCAGGGTGTACGAGACCTGCTCGCCCGCCTTGCGGACGTCCAGGCCCTCGCCCACGCACAGGATCGGCACGAGACCGTGCTCGAAGGCGGCGCGCACCTTGGCGTTGACCACGGCGTCGTCCTCGGCGTGGTACTCGCGGCGCTCGGAGTGGCCCACGGCCACGTAGGTGCAGCCGAGGCGCGCGAGCATCGGGCCGGAGATCTCGCCCGTGTAGGCGCCGGAGGCGTGCGTCGACAGGTCCTGCGCGCCGTAGCGCACGTCGAGCTTGTCGGCGTCGACGAGGGTCTGGACCGAGCGCAGGTCCGTGAACGGCGCCAGGACGGCCACCTCGACGGCCTCGTAGTCGTGCTTCGCGTCCTTGAGCGTCCACGCGAGCTTCTGCACCGCGGCGATCGCCTCGGTGTGGTCCAGGTTCATCTTCCAGTTGCCCGCCATCAGGGGCGTGCGGGTGGTGGCCACGATGGGCTCCTTGTTCTCTCGTGCTGAGGGGTCGTGGGTGTCAGGCGCCGAGGACGGCGAGCCCCGGGAGCTCCTTGCCCTCCAGGAGCTCCAGGCTCGCGCCGCCGCCCGTGGAGATGTGGCTGAAGCCGTCCTCGTCGAAGCCGAGCACGCGCACGGCCGCGGCCGAGTCGCCGCCGCCGACGATCGAGAAGGCGCCTGCGGCGGTGGCGTCGACGATGCCCTGGGCCACCGCGCGCGTCCCCGCGGCGAAGGCGTCGAACTCGAAGACGCCCATCGGGCCGTTCCAGACGATGGTCTTCGCGTCGGCCAGCCGCGACGCGAACAGCGCGCCGGAGTCCGGGCCGATGTCGAGGCCCATCGTGCCGTCGGGGATCTGGTCGGCCGGCACGGTGCGGTGGGGAGCGTCGGCGGCGAACGAGTCGGCGGCCACGATGTCCGTGGGCAGCACGATCTCGACCCCGGCCTCGGCGGCCTGCGCCAGGTAGCCCTTCACCGTGTCCACCTGGTCGGCCTCGAGGAGCGACGAGCCGACCGAGTGGCCCTGCGCCGCGAGGAAGGTGAAGACCATGCCGCCGCCGATGAGGAGGCGGTCGGCCTTGGTGAGCAGGTTCTCGATGACCCCGAGCTTGTCGGAGACCTTCGAGCCGCCCAGCACCACCGCGTAGGGGCGCTGCGGGTCGGTCGTGGCGCGCGACAGCGACTCGACCTCCTTGAGGACCAGGTCGCCGGCGGCGGCGGGCAGCACCTTGGCCACGTCGTAGACCGAGGCCTGCTTGCGGTGCACGACGCCGAAGCCGTCGGAGACGAACGCGTCCGCCAGCGCGGCGAGCTCACCGGCCAGCTCCTCGCGCTCGGCGTCGACCTTCGAGGTCTCCCGGGCGTCGAACCGGACGTTCTCCAGCAGGGCCACCTGGCCGTCCGCCAGCGCGGCGACGGTCTCCTGGGCCGACGGGCCGGTCACGTCCGACGCCAGGGTGACGTCCTGGCCGAGCAGCTCGCCGAGGCGGGCCGCCACGGGCGCCAGGGAGTAGTCGGGATTCGGCTCCCCCTTGGGGCGGCCGAGGTGGGCCGTGACGACCACGCGCGCGCCGGCGTCGACGAGGCGCCGCAGGGTCGGCAGCGCGGCCTTGATGCGGCCGTCGTCGGTGATGGTGGTGCCGTCGAGCGGCACGTTGAAGTCCGAGCGGACGAGGACGCGCTTGCCGCGCAGCTCGCCCAGGGTGTCGATGGTCTTCATGAGGCACACCTGTCCGTCAGGGCCCGGTGCGCGCTGCGTCGCCGCACGTGCCGGGCGAGGGTGATCTGTTCCGTAC
>NZ_JBHUWC010000260.1:0-4031 GCF_042670225.1 Isoptericola sp. NPDC057191
GCCTCGTCATGGGAGCCGTCACGAGATCACAACGTCCCCGACATGCGCCGACCACTAGACTGGCGGCCATGTCCACCATCTCCCGAGACGAGGTCGCGCGCGTCGCCGCCCTGGCCCGGATCGACCTGCGCGACGACGAGGTCGACCGGCTCGCCGGCGAGCTCGACGTCATCGTCGACTCCATCGCCCGCGTGCGCGAGGTCGCGACCCCCGACGTCCCCGCGACGAGCCACCCGCTGCCCATGACGAACGTGTTCCGCGAGGACGTGCCGCAGCCCGCGCTGCCCGTGGCGGACGTGCTGGCTGCCGCGCCGGACGCCCAGGACGGGCGCTTCGCCGTCCCGCAGATCCTCGGGGAGGAGTGAGATGACGGACCTGACGCGCCTCAGCGCTGCCCAGCTCGCCGACGTCCTGGCCACCAAGGAGGTCTCCAGCGTCGAGGCCACCCGCGCGCACCTGGACCGCATCGCGGCCGTCGACGGCGACGTCCACGCGTTCCTGCACGTGAACGACGAGGACGCCCTGGCCACGGCCGCCGACGTCGACGCGCGCCGCGCCGCCGGCGAGGACCTGCACCCGCTGGCCGGTGTGCCGATCGCCGTCAAGGACGTCGTGGTCACGAAGGGCATGCCGTCGACGGCCGGCTCGAAGATCCTCGAGGGCTGGATCCCGCCGTACGACGCGACCCTCGTCGAGAAGATCCGGGCCGCCGGCCTGCCGATCCTCGGCAAGACCAACATGGACGAGTTCGCGATGGGCTCCTCCACCGAGCACTCCGCGTTCGGCAACACGCACAACCCGTGGGACCTCGACCGCATCCCCGGCGGCTCGGGCGGTGGCTCGGCGGCCGCCGTGGCCGCGTTCGAGGCGCCCCTGGCGATCGGCACCGACACGGGCGGCTCGATCCGCCAGCCGGGCGCCGTCACCGGCACCGTCGGCGTCAAGCCCACCTACGGCGGCGTGTCCCGCTACGGGCTCATCGCGCTCGCCTCGTCCCTGGACCAGGCCGGCCCCGTCACCCGCACGGTGCTCGACTCCGCGCTGCTGCACGAGCTGATCGGCGGGCACGACCCGCGCGACTCCACGTCGATCCCCGAGGCGCTGCCGCCGCTCGTCGACGCCGCCCGCCAGGGCGCGCTGGGCGACCTGTCCGGGCTGCGCGTGGGCGTCGTGACGCAGCTGCAGGGCGAGGGCTACCAGCCCGGCGTGCTCGCCCGCTTCCACGAGTCGCTCGAGCTGCTCACCAAGGCGGGTGCCGAGGTCGTCGAGGTCTCGTGCCCACACTTCGAGTACGCGCTCGCCGCGTACTACCTCATCCTCCCGGCCGAGGCGTCGAGCAACCTCGCGAAGTTCGACGGCATGCGCTTCGGCCTGCGGGTCGAGCCGACCGACGGCCCCCTGACGGCCGAGCGCGTCATGGCCGCGACCCGCGGGGCCGGGTTCGGCGACGAGGTCAAGCGACGGATCATCCTCGGCACCTACGCCCTGTCGGCCGGCTACTACGACGCCTACTACGGCAGCGCGCAGAAGGTCCGCACCCTCATCCAGCGCGACTTCGCGGCGGCGTTCGCGCAGGCCGACGTGCTGGTCTCGCCCACGGCGCCCACCACGGCGTTCAAGCTGGGGGAGAAGCTGGACGACCCGCTGGCGATGTACCTCAACGACGTCGCGACCATCCCGGCCAACCTCGCCGGCGTGCCGGGCATCTCGGTGCCCAACGGCCTGTCGGACGACGGCCTGCCCGTCGGGTTCCAGATCCTCGCACCGGCGAAGGCGGACGACCGCCTCTACCGCGTCGGCGCCGCGCTCGAGTCGGCCCTCGAGTCCACCTGGGGCGCCCCGCTGCTGACGCGCGCGCCCGAGCTGGGCTGACGGAGAACAGGAGAACACCACTGTGACCACCACGACCCCTGCTCTCGTCGCCTACGACGACGCCGTGCGCCGGTACGACCCGGTGCTCGGCATCGAGGTGCACGTCGAGCTCGGCACCCGCACCAAGATGTTCTGCGCGGCGGAGCAGTCGTTCGGCGCGGAGCCGAACACGCAGACCACGCCGGTGTCGCTCGGCCTGCCGGGCGCGCTGCCCGTCGTCAACGGCACCGCCGTCGAGTACGCGATCCGCATCGGCCTGGCGCTCAACTGCCAGATCGCCGAGACGTGCCGCTTCGCCCGGAAGAACTACTTCTACCCGGACGTGCCGAAGAACTTCCAGACGTCGCAGTACGACGAGCCGATCGCGTTCGACGGCTGGCTCGACGTCGAGCTCGAGGACGGCACGGTGCACCGTGTCGAGATCGAGCGCGCCCACATGGAGGAGGACGCCGGCAAGAACACGCACGTCGGCGGTTCCGCGGGCCGCATCCACGGCGCCGAGTACTCGCTGGTCGACTACAACCGGGCCGGCGTGCCGCTGGTGGAGATCGTCACCAGGCCGATCACCGGCGCGGGGGAGCGGGCGCCCGAGGTGGCGCGCGCGTACGTGCAGGCGCTGCGCGACATCTTCCGCGTGCTCGGCGTCTCCGAGGCGCGCATGGAGCGCGGCAACGTCCGCGCCGACGTCAACCTGTCCCTGCGCCCGACGCCCGAGTCCCCGCTCGGCACGCGCACGGAGACGAAGAACGTCAACTCGTTCCGCTCCGTCGAGCGCGCCGTGCGCTACGAGGTCTCGCGCCAGGCCGCGATCCTCGACGCCGGCGAGACGGTGATCCAGGAGACGCGCCACTTCCACGAGGAGGACGGCTCGACGTCGCCCGGCCGCGTGAAGTCCGACGCCGAGGACTACCGCTACTTCCCGGAGCCCGACCTGGTGCCGGTCGCGCCCTCGCGCGCGTGGGTCGAGGAGATCCGCGCGACCCTGCCCGAGCTGCCGCAGGCCCGCCGCCGGCGCCTGCACGACGAGTGGGGCTTCGCCGACGCGGAGATGCGCGACGTCGTCAACGCGGGCGCGCTCGACCTCGTCGAGTCGACCGTGGCCGCGGGTGCGACGCCTGCCGCCGCACGCAAGTGGTGGATGGGCGAGCTGGCCCGCCGCGCCAAGCAGGACGAGGTCGAGCTCGCGGACCTCGCCATCACGCCCGCCCAGATCGGCGAGCTCCAGCAGCTCGTCGACGCCGGCCGCATCAACGACAAGATCGCCCGGCAGGTGCTCGACGGCGTGCTCGCGGGCGAGGGTGGTCCCGAGCAGGTCGTGGTGGCCCGCGGGCTGGAGGTCGTCTCCGACGACGGCGCCCTGCTCACGGCCATCGACGAGGCGCTGGCGGCCCAGCCCGACGTCGTGGAGAAGGTCCGCGGCGGCAACCAGGGCCCGGTCGGGGCGATCATCGGCGCCGTGATGAAGGCGACGCGGGGGCAGGCGGACGCCAAGCGCGTGCGCGAGCTCGTGCTGGAGAGGATCGGCTGATGCGGTCGCCCGTCCTGCACGGGGAGCTCGTGCGGCTGCGTCCGCTCGAGGCGCGCGACGCCGACCGGCTGTGGGCGTCGCTGCGCGACCCCGACAACGGGCGCCTGACCGGGATGGGCACCGACGGTTCCTCGTCCCGCGCCGAGGTGAGCGCGTGGGCGGCGAGCGCCGCGGACCTGGCCGGCCGGTACGACTGGGCGGTCACCTCGGCGGCCGTGCGGGACGGTGAGCTCGTCAGCGACGACCTCCTGGGCGAGATCTCCCTGGACCAGGTGGACCTGCACCTCATGTCGGCCAACCTGCGGCTGCGGATGATGCCGGACTACCGGGGGCGCGGGTACGGGCGCGAGGCCATCGGGGAGGTGCTGCGCTTCGCGTTCACGGCGCCCGGCGAAGGCCTGGGCCTGCACCGGGTGAGCCTGGCCGTGACGAGCATCAACCCGCGGGCGCGAGCCCTGTACGACTCGCTCGGGTTCCGCGAGGAGGGCCGTCTGCGCGACGCCTTCCGGGACGGGCAGGGCTGGGCGGACGCGATCGTCATGAGCATCCTCGACGACGAGTTCCGCGCCGGGGCAGGCACAGACTGAGGCCCACCCCGTCACGACCCGTTCAACGCCGCGACGCCGGCACC
>NZ_JBHUWC010000261.1:0-4024 GCF_042670225.1 Isoptericola sp. NPDC057191
GCGTCGCCTCGCCCGCCCGGGGGGCCACCCCGCCGACCCCGCCCAGGAGGCCCGCGCCGCGCGGGCCGCGGCGGGGGCACGACGGCTGGTGGCCCGTCCTGTTCGTGCTCCCCACGATGTTCGGTGTCGTGCTGTTCTACCTGTGGCCGATCATCCAGACCGGGTACTTCAGCTTCACCGAGTGGGGCGCCTTCGGCGGCCAGACGTGGGTGGGCACGGAGAACTACGCCCGTCTCGCCCGCGACCCCGACCTGGGCACGGCCGTCGTCAACACCCTCGTCTACACCGGCATCGTGCTGCTGGGCATCCCGGTCGCGATGTTCGTCGCGAGCCTGCTCAACCGCCCCGGCATGAGGTTCACCGCGTTCTACCGGGTGCTGTACTTCATGCCGTACGTCGCGATGCCCACCGCCGTCGCGATGGTGTGGCGCCTCATCTTCAACGGCGACTTCGGGATCCTCAACTGGGCGCTCGGGCTGGTCGGCATCGACGGGCCGGCCTGGACGTCGACGCCCGGCTTCGCCCTGGTGGCGGTGTCCGTCGTCGGCCTCTGGACGTCGCTCGGCTTCGCGATCATCATCCTGTCCGCGGGCCTCAAGAACATCCCGCCGGAGCTCTACGAGGCGGCGTCGCTGGACGGCGCGACACCCTGGCGGCAGTTCCGGTCGGTCACCGCCCCGCTGCTGACGCCGAGCATCTTCTTCGTCACCGTCATCACGGTCATCAACGGGTTCCAGCTCTTCGACCTGCTGTATGCCCTGATGGGCCAGGCGAACCCCGCGATCCAGCAGACGCAGTCGCTCGTGTACCTCTTCTACAACGAGGCGTTCCTGCGCAACGACAAGGGCTTCGCGGCCGCCCTCGCGATGGTGATCCTGCTCATCGTCGGCGCCGTCACCCTGCTCCAGTTCCGCATGCAGAGGAGGTGGGTCACCTATGCCTGACACGACCCTCACGGCAGCACCGCTCCCGTCGGCGGCCACGCCCCGGCCGCCCCGGCGCCGCACGTCGCGCCACGGGTCCAACACGTGGGCCCACGTGCTCCTCGCCGTCGGCGGCGCGGTCATGGTGTTCCCGTTCGTCTGGCAGCTGCTCACGTCCCTGTCCACGAACGCCCAGGTGATGAGCGTGCCCCCGGTCTTCTGGCCGGGGGAGCTCCAGTGGGGCAACTACGCCGAGGTGTTCTCCAAGCTCCCGTTCCTCCAGGAGTTCTGGGTCTCGGTCTCCATCACCGCGGTGCGCACCGTCGGCCAGCTCGTGCTGTGCTCGATGGCGGGCTACGCGTTCGCCCGCATGCGGTTCCCGCTGCGCGGGGTGCTGCTGGCGCTCGTGCTGTCGATCCTCATGGTGCCGTCGCAGGTGTACCTCATCCCGCAGTACCAGATCATCAACGAGCTCGGCTGGTTGAACACCGTGGCAGGCATCGCCGCCCCGGGCGTCTTCAGCGCCTTCGGCACCTTCCTCATGATGCAGTTCTTCAAGGGCGTGCCGGACTCGCTCGAGGAGGCGGCCCGCCTCGACGGCGCCAACCCGTTCCAGGTCTTCACCCGCGTGATGCTGCCGCTCGCGGGCCCCAGCCTCGGGGCGTTGACGATCATCACCGTGCTCTGGTCGTGGAACGACCTCCTGTGGCCTCTCGTGGTCTCGACCAGGGCAGAGAGCATGCCCCTCGCGGCGGGGATCGCGACGTTCGCCGGGCGCACCACCACCGACTACACGGTGATGATGGCGGCCAGCGTCCTCGCGATGGCGCCGATCCTCCTGCTCTTCGTCGTCATGCAACGCCGCGTGATCGACGGCCTCGCCCACTCCGGACTCAAGTAGGAGCACGATGACTGCTGCAGAGCCTTCCCCCACCCTCACCGTCGGCCTCGTCGGCGCCGGCGGCATCGCACGGGCCCACGCCCCGGCGTGGCGCGCCCTCGGCGCCGACGTGGTCGTCCACTCGGTCGACGGCGCGGCCGAGCTCGCCGCCGCGCACGGCGGGCGTGCGGTCGCCACGCTCGCCGAGCTCCTCGACGTCGTCGACGTCGTCGACGTCGTCACCCCGACGCCCACGCACCTCGAGGTGGCCTCCGCGGCGTTCGCCGCCGGCCGCCACGTGCTCTGCGAGAAGCCTCTGGGCCGCACCTCGGCCGACGCGGTCGCGCTGCTGGAGGCGGCGCGCGCCGCCGACCGCCAGCTCTACCCCGGGCACGTCGTGCGGTTCTTCCCCGAGTACGCGCTGATGCGTGCCGCCGTGCAGGCGGGCGAGATCGGGACGCCCGCCGTCCTCCGCTTCGCCCGCGGCGGCACGTTCCCCGCCTGGTCGCCGTGGTTCGCCGACGACGCCCTCTCCGGCGGGGTCGTCCTCGACCTCATGGTCCACGACCTCGACCTCGCCCGGTGGGTCGCGGGCGAGGTCACCACCGTCTACGCGACGCGGCGGTCTCTGCAGGAGGACGGTCGTCCGCACACCCTGGCGCACGTGGTGCTCACGCACGCGGGCGGTGCGATCACCCACGTGCGCGGACTGTGGGGCGCGCCGCACACGACGTTCCGCACGTCGTTCCACGTCGCCGGCGACGCCGGGGTGCTGAGCTTCGACTCCGCGTCGGCCGGCGGCGTCCGCGCCGACCTGCCGCCCGTCCCGACCGGCGGCCAGGACCGGCCCGCACCCGCCGCGGGGGAGAGCCCTTACCTCACGGAGATCCGGGAGCTCGCGACGGCGTTCGCGGCGTCGCCGACCACCCTGGCCGCCGACGACCCGCGTCGCCCGCGGGTCAGCGCCGTCGACGGCGTCGTCGCCGTCGACCTCGCCGAGGCCGCCCTGGCCTCGATCGCCTCCGGCCGACCCGTCGCCGTCGACACCGCCGGCCGGGCGCGCGAGCTCGGGGACGCCCCCGTGCCCGCACCCACCACCGCCGCCCTCGCGACCACCGGGAGCCGAGCATGACCGCCCGCACCGCCCACGCCCCGACCGCCGGGGACGCACGCGCCCTGCGCGTCGCCGTCCTGTCGTTCGCGCACGTGCACGCCGCGTCGTACATCGCCCTCCTGCGCGACCGGCCCGACGTCGAGCTCCTCACCGCCGACCCGGACTCCGCCACCGCCCCCGACGACGAGCTGCGCGGCCCCGAGTTCGCCGCGCAGCACGGCGCCCCCTACGTCGACACGTACGCCGAGGCGCTCGCATGGGGCCCCGACGCGGTGATCGTCTGCGCGGAGAACGCCCGCCACCGGGACGTCGTGCTCGCCGCTGCCGCCGTCGGTGCGCACGTGCTGTGCGAGAAGCCGCTGGCCACCCGCGTCGAGGACGCCGAGGCGATGGTCGAGGCGTGCGACGCCGCCGGCGTGCGCCTCATGACCGCCTATCCCGTGCGGTTCAGCCCCGAGTTCGCCACGCTGCGCGACCTCGTCGCGGCGGGGACCCTCGGCACCGTCCTGGGAGGCACGGGCACGAACAACGGCAAGGTCCCGGCGGGCCGCGCATGGTTCACCGACCCGGAGCTGGCCGGCGGCGGGGCGCTCGCGGACCACGTGGTGCACGTCGCCGACCTGCTCGACGCCCTGCTCGGCGAGGAGGCGGTCGCCGTCCGCGCCGTGACCAACCGCGTGCTGCACGGGGACGACCCGCGGGTGCGCGCCGAGACCGGCGGGCTGGTGAGCCTCACGTACGCCGGCGGCGCGGAGGTCACGATCGACTGCTCCTGGTCCGTGCCCGACGGCGCGGCGACCTGGGGCGGCCTCACCCTGCAGCTCGTGGGCACGGGCGGGACGGTCGAGATCGACCCGTTCGGCGCGCACGTCGGCGGCCTCGTGGCGGGCGGGACGCGCCAGGCCTGGCTCGGGTTCGGCGAGAACCTGGACCGGCTGATGCTGGAGCACTTCCTGGACTGCGTCCGCACGGGGACGACGCCGGGCCCGGACGGGCGGGCCGGCCTGCGGACCCTGCGCGTGGTCGCAGCCGCCCAGGAGTCCGCCGCCGCCGGCGGCGAGGTCGTGCGCCTCGCCGGCTGAGCGCGGACGCGACGGAGCCGGGCAC
>NZ_JBHUWC010000262.1:0-4014 GCF_042670225.1 Isoptericola sp. NPDC057191
GCCGTGTCCTGTCCTGCCCGCTCGGAGGCCGGGCGCAGCGCCTACCGCGCGCCCGTGCCGTAGCGCCGACGGAACTTCTCGACGCGACCGGCGGTGTCGACCACGCGCGCGGCACCCGTCCAGAACGGGTGGCTGGCGCTCGAGATCTCGACGTCGACCACAGGGTAGGTGCGGCCGTCCTCCCACTCGATCGTGCGGGCGGGGCGGCCCGGGCCGGACGCGGCGTCCCCGGCCAGCGTGGAGCGCGTCAGGAACGCGGTGCCCGCGCTGGTGTCACGGAAGACGACCGGGCCGTAGGCGGGGTGGATGGCGTTCTTCATCAGCGGGCCTCCCTGAAGTCGACGTGGCGGCGGACCGTGGGGTCGTACTTGCGCAGGACGACGCGGTCCGGGTCGTTGCGCCGGTTCTTGCGGGTGACGTACGTGAAGCCCGTCCCCGCCGTGGAGCGGAGGGTGATGATCGGGCGGAGCTCGGTGCGGGATGCCATCCGGGACCTCCTGGTGCCTGTCGCGTTGAGAACGATTCTCAGCTGCCGTGGTCCACAACCGGCGGTGGGCGCCGATCATTCCCGGGATTCCCGGGAACGTTCCCGGGAACACGGGCGGCCCGGGTCGGTGTTCCCCCACGGCCGGCGGGGAGGGAGCGTCGTACGCTCCTCGCGGACCGGCACCCCTCACGGACGGAGACACGCATGGCGGCACGCGCGCTGGCCGAACGGCTGCGCACCGAGTCGGGCGCGGCGCTGCTGCTGGCGGCCGTGACCCTGCTGGCCCTGGTGTGGGCCAACTCGCCGCTGTCCGGCGCGTACGAGCAGCTGTGGGCCCTGCCGGTCAACGTCGACATCGGCGACCTGCGCTTCGACCTCGACCTGCACCACTGGGTCAACGACGGCCTCATGGTGCTGTTCTTCTTCGTGGTCGGGCTCGAGGTGCGCCAGGAGCTCGCGATCGGCTCGCTGCGCCAGCGCAGCCAGCGCCTCGTGCCGCTCGTGGCGGGCACGCTCGGCGTGGTCGTGCCCGCGCTGGTCTTCCTCGCCGTCGCCGGGCGGTCCGACCCGCACGGCTGGGGCGTCGTCGTCGGGACGGACACGGCGTTCCTGCTCGGGGCGCTCGCCCTCGTCGGGCCGGCGATGTCGAGCCAGCTGCGCGTCTTCCTGCTCACCCTGTCGGTGGTGGACGACTTCCTCGCCGTCGGCATCATCGGCGTCGTCTACTCCGAGGACGTGCACCTCGCGCCGCTGCTGGTCGCGGTCCTCGCGCTCGGCGCGCTGTGGTTGCTGGGCCGGATGCGCGAGTGGCGCAGCTCGCCCTACGTGCTCGTCGTCGTCGTGCTGTGGGGCGCGACCGTCCAGGCCGGCGTCCACCCGTCCCTCGCCGGCATGCTCGCCGGGCTGCTGGTGCCCGCCGTCGCGACGCGGCGTGACGACGTCCTCCAGGCCAAGAGCCTGTTCCGCGACTACTGGCAGTCGCCCAGCGCGGCCGTCGCGCGCAACGCCCGCGCCGGGCTGGCCCGCTCCATCTCGGTCAACCACCGCCTGCACGACGTGCTGCGCGGCCCCGTGTCCCTCGTCGTCGTGCCCCTGTTCGCCCTCGCCAACGCGGGGATCGACCTGCGCGGCGGCGCGCTGGGGGCGGCCCTCGGCTCGGTGATCACGTGGGGCGTGGTGGCGGGCCTCGTCGTGGGCAAGCTCGTGGGCATCAGCCTCGGCACGTGGGGCGCGCTGCGCGCCCGCCTCGGCACCCTGCCCGACGGCGTCGGTCCGGGCAGCGTGCTGGGCGGCGCCGCGCTCTCGGGCATCGGCTTCACGGTGTCGCTGCTCGTGGTCGACCTCGCGTTCGACGGCACGCCCGCCGGCCAGGCGGCCACGGTCGGCATCCTCATCGCGATGGTGCTGTCCGCGCTGCTCGGCTGGGCGATCTTCACCGTGGCCCGCGTGCGGTACGGCGAGGCGAGCGCGGACCTCCCCGTCCTGCTCACCCCCGCCGTCGACGCCGCGCGCGACCACGCCAAGGGCGACGTCGACGCCGCGCACACCGTGGTCGAGTACCTCGACTTCGAGTGCCCGTTCTGCGCCCGCGCCACCGGCATGGGCGCCGAGCTGCGCGCGCACTTCGGCGACCGGGTCCGGTACGTCGTGCGGCACCTGCCGCTGGTGGACGTGCACCCGCACGCCTACCTCGCCGCCGTCGCCGCGGAGGCCGCCGAGCGGCAGGGCCGGTTCTGGGAGATGCACGACCGCCTGTTCGCGCACCAGTCCCGGCTGGAGCCCGACGACCTGCGCGAGCACGCCGCGGAGCTCGGCCTCGACCTCGAGCAGTTCGACGCGGACATGGCCGACGAGTCCCTGCACGCCCGCGTCCGTGCCGACGAGGCGAGCGCCCTGGCCTCCGGCGCGCGCGGCACGCCCACGTTCTTCCTCGACGGCGTCCGCCACCGTGGCCCGCACGACGCCCGCACGCTCATCGCCGCGCTCGAGGCGCGGGAGGGCGACCCGGCGCTGCGCCGCCGGTCGTGACCGCCCTGGCACCGCGCGCGAGGATGCACGACCCCGCCCGACGGTGATTGCCTGGGGAACATGAGCGACTCCCCTGGACCCGGAACGCCCGCCCGCAACCCCTGGACCTGGCGGCTGGTCGTGCTCGGCGCGGTCATGGTCGTCGCCCTGGTCGTCTGGCTGGTCGCCGGAGGTGACGGCGGTGGCGAGCCCGGCGCGTCGTCGACCGCGACGTCGGCCGCGGCGTCGACCGCGTCGTCGAACCAGGGCGCGACCGGTCCCGGCTCGCCCACCGCCTCCCCCGCCGTCCCCGGCAGGCCGGCGGGGGCCGGCTGCCCCGCCACCGACGGCAGCACGCCCGCCGGGGCGGACACGCACGAGTCGGTGGACGTGGACGGCGACGGGAAGGCCGACACCGCCTGGCTCACCGGCGGCGCCGACCGCCGGTTCGGCATCACCACGGCGTCGGGGGCCACGTTCTCCGTGGCGCTCGGGTCGGCGAGCCCGCAGCGCGCGTCCGCCGTCGTGAACGTCGTCGCGGCGGGCGACGGCACCGCGCCCGTCGCGCTGGTCGACACCGGGCGCGGCACCCTGCTGTTCTCCGCCGCCGAGTGCGACCTCGCCGCGACGCAGAACCTCGCGGGGGACGACTACACGTTCGACAAGGGGTTCACGGGCTACGGCACAGGCGTCGGCTGCACCGACGTCGACGGGGTGCTGCACCTCGCCGGGCTCGAGGCCGCCACCGACGACGGCGACTCCTTCACCGTGACGCGCACCTTCGTCGACCTGGACGACGGCGCCGCGACCGCCGCGAACGGCGAGGTGACGACCGTGGCGCGCGACGCCGGGCCCGACGACCCGGTGGTCGTCACCGCGCAGGAGACGAGCTGCGGCGACCTGGTCGCCGGCAAGGACGGGCCGGTGGAGCCGCAGTCCTGACCACAGTCCTGACCACAGTCCTGACCAAAGTCCTGACCGCGCGGACCCGTCGGGGCCTTGCGCCGTGTATCGACATCGATCAATATGAGGCCATGCCCGTCACCCCCACCGGCACCCGGCCGTCCGCACTCTTCGTCTGCGTCCACAACGCCGGCCGCTCCCAGATGGCCGCCGGCTTCCTGCGCGCCCTGTCCGGCGGCGCCGTCGAGGTCCGCTCGGCCGGCTCGATGCCCGCGGACCGCATCAACCCCGCCGCGGTGGAGGCGATGGCCGAGGTCGGCATCGACCTCACCACCGAGCAGCCGAAGGTCCTCACCACGGACGCCGTCCACGCCTCCGACGTCGTCATCACCATGGGCTGCGGGGACGCCTGCCCGATCTTCCCCGGCAAGCGGTACGAAGACTGGGAGCTCGACGACCCCGCCGGCCAGGGCCTCGACGCCGTCCGGCCGATCCGCGACGAGATCGAGCGGCGGGTGCGCGACCTGCTCGCCTCCCTCGACATCGAGCCGGTCACGCTGCCCGGCGCCTGATCACAGCCCCCCGCACGAACCACGATGCCGGCCACGCCTCGAAGG
>NZ_JBHUWC010000263.1:0-3977 GCF_042670225.1 Isoptericola sp. NPDC057191
CATCCACTACCCCGCCTACACCACCGCCCCCCCCCCCGCCCGCGGCCCCCCCCGCCGCGGCCGCCCCCGCCCCCTCCGCGCCGCCCCCCCCCCCGGCCCCGGGGCCGGCGCGGCGCCCCCCCGCCCCCGCCCCCCCCCCCGCGCGCGCCCCCCACCCCCCGCGGCCCCCGCGCCGGCGCGCCGGGCCCCCCCCCCCCCCACGACCCGCCGGCCGCCCCGTCGGCCTCCAGGGCAAGGTCGCTGGAGCACACCCCCGTGGCGGGAAGGTTCAGCTCGACCGCGTCCGCGGCCGCGCGGTCGCCCGCCAGGGCCGCCGCGACGGAGCGCACCTGCTCGTACCCGGTGGCCAGGAGGAACGTCGGGGCGCGGCCGTAGGACTTCATCCCCACGACGTAGAAGCCGTCGTCCGGGTGCGCGAGCACCTGCTCGCCGTGAGGCGGCACGGTGCCGCACGAGTGCTGGTTCGGGTCGATCAGCGGCGCCAGAGCGCTCGGAGCCTCCACGATCGGGTCGAGGTCGAGGCGCACCTCCCGCAGCATGTCCAGGTCGGGGCGGAAGCCGGTCGCGTTGACGATCGCGTGCACGTCCAGGGTCAGCGGCTCGTCCTTCGCCGTCCCGAGCACCCGCACGGTGCCCGCGCCCGGGTCACCCTCCGGCACGAGCTGCTCGATCGACACGCGGGTCAGCAGCCGGAGCCGGCCGGCGTCGACGGCCTCGCGCAGGCAGCTGCCCAAGAGCCCGCGGGCAGGCAGCTCGTCGTCCGTGCCGCCGCCGAAGAGGCGGCGGGCGGAACCGCCCCGGATCGCCCACGTGACGATGGTGCCCGGCGCCGACTCCGACAGCTCCACCAGGCTCAGCAGCGTGTTCGCCGCGGAGTGGCCCATGCCGACCACCAGCGTGTGCCTCCCGGCGAACCGGTCGCGCGACGCCCCCAGCACGTCCGGCAGGGGGCCGGTGACGAAGGGCGCGGCCTCGGCCTCGCCGGCGGCGGGCAGGCCGCTGACGCCGAGCGGGTTCGACGTGGAGAAGGTGCCGGACGCGTCGATCACCGCGCGGGCGAGGACGTCCGTGACGCGCCCGTGGGCGTCGACGGTGCGCACCCGGTACGGCCGGCGCTCGCGGCCGAGGGACCGGGTCTTGTCCGCGCCGTCGCGGGCGACCGCCAGGACCCGGGTGCCGGTCCGCAGGCGCGAGGCGATCGGCGAGGTGGCCGCGAGCGGGGCGAGGTACCCGTCCACGAGCTCGCGGCCCGTCGGCAGGGTGTCGGGGTCGGGCTCCGTCCACCCGGTCGGCGCGAGCAGGCGGCGCGCCGCGGCGTCGACGTCGTACCGCCACGGCGAGAACAGGCGCACGTGCCCCCACGACGCGACCGCCGCGCCGGGGGCCTCCCCCGCCTCCAGCACCAAAGGCTCCAGGCCGCGCTCCAGGAGGTGCGCCGCTGCCGCCAGCCCCACCGGGCCGGCGCCGATCACGACCACCGGCAGCTCGTTCCGAGCAACCTCGCTCATCACCACTCCTCACCTCGGGACCGCCGGTCCCGCCGGGACGTCACATCCGGACGTCGCATCGAGAAACATCGATATGGCGATCTTGGAGCACCTATCGACGAATGTCAATGTGTGGCAGGATCAGGGTATGACGACGCACGCGCCCCTGCCTCTCGCCTCCGTCGACGACGGCTGCTGCACGCCGGCCGTCGCGCGCGCCGTCGAGCCGGACGTGGCCCACGACCTGGCCCGGTCGTTCAAGGCCCTCGCCGACCCGGCGCGCGTGCAGCTCCTGGCCATCGTCGCCGCTCAGCCGGGCGCCGAGGCGTGCGTCTGCGACCTCACCGAGCCGGTCGGCCTCTCCCAGCCGACGGTCAGCCACCACCTGAAGATCCTCGTCGAGGCCGGTCTCCTCGAGCGCGAGCAGCGCGGGCGCTGGGCCTACTTCTCCCTCGTGCCGGACGCCGTCGCCGGTCTCGCCGCGTCACTGTCCTCCGCCGTCCCGACGCCCGTCGGCTGAGGGGGCTACCGCCCGACGGCGTCCTCGCACGGGTCGGACGGTTCGATGAAGACCCGCAGCTCCTCGTCGTAGAGGCCGACCTGCCGCCCGAGCGACGACCCGTCCGCCAGCGGGAAGTACGCCATGAGGATCTGGTAGGAGGACCCTCCGTCGTCGACCTCCCCGGACACGGGGCCACCGATCGTCTCGAACTCCACGTCGGCGTGGGGGTCAACGTCGGACATCGCCTCCAGCTCGGTCCGCAGGCAGACCGGGGGCAGCTCGCCACCCCCGACGACCGCGTCGCTGTCGTCGCTGAGTACGGAGTAGGCGGTGACCTTCGCGAGCTCGTCCGGCGAGGCGTCGGCCACGGCGTGCAGGTACGTGTCGACGACCGCCAGCACTTCCGGCCCTGGGCTCGGCGCAGGAGGCGGTGGAGCGTTGGTGCACCCGGCGGTGAGAAGCACGCCAGCGGACAAGGCCAACCTGCAGACGGTACGGAGACGGTCCATGTGCGCGGATCCTAGGTACGTCCCGCCCCCTGCGCGTCCTGGATTGCAGGATTCGCAACGAGGTCGTGCCGGCGCGCCAGGGCGTCAGCGGCGGACGACGCGGCGCCGGGCGACGAACAGCACGGGCACGAGCAGCAGCGACAGCACCCCGCCGGCGAGCGCCAGGGTGGCGTAGCTCGACCCGGCCACGACCAGGCCGGACATCGCGCCGCCGCCCGCGCCCGCGAGCGCGATGAGGACGTCGACGGTGCCCTGCGTGCGGGCGCGCGTGGCGGGGGTGGTCGCGTCGACGATGAGCGCGGTGCCGGCGATGAGCCCGAAGTTCCAGCCGAGGCCGAGCAGCGCGAGGGCCAGGATCAGCAGGCCCATCGAGTCGGCGGGTGCGGCAGCGCCCGTGATCCCGGCCAGCAGCAGCGTGACGCCGGCCGCCGCGGCCATCGGCACACGTCCCACGCGGTCGACGAGGACGCCCGTGACCAGCGAGGGCAGGAACATCGCGGCCACGTGGACGCCGATGACGAGGCCGACGTCGCCCAGGTCGTGGCCGTGGCCGCGCATGTGCACCGGCGTCATCGTCATGATCGCGACCATCGCCACCTGGGTCACCACCATCACGGTCGCGCCGACGAGCACGCCCGTGGGGACCTCCCGGCGCGCCGGGGCCTCGCCTGCCGCGCCCACCGCGCTGTCCACCGGGCCCGCCGTCGTGCCCGCCGTCGCGCGGTCGGTGCGCGCGAGCTCCTGGGCGACGAGGAACGGGTCAGGACGCAGGAAGCCGAACAGCGTCGCCCCGGCGGCGAGGAAGGCGACCGCCGCGAGGAGGAACGGGCCGGCGAGCGCCGGGAGGCCGAGCGACGTGGCGAGCCCGCCCAGCGGCTCCACGAGGTTGGGCCCCGCGACCGCGCCGAGGGTCGTCGAGACCATGGCGACGCTCGCCGCGGTGGCGCGCCGGTCCGGCGCGGCCAGGTCGGTGCCGGCGTAGCGGGCCTGCAGGTTGGTCGACGTGCCCGCGCCGTAGACGAACAGCGACACCAGCAGCAGCGGGACCGTGTCGAGCGCCGCGGCCGTGACCACGCCGACGGCACCCAGGCCGCCCGCCGCGAAGCCCAGGCCGAGACCGACGCGCCGTCCGGCACGCTGGGTGATCCGCCCGACGAGGAAGGCCGCGAGCGCCGAGCCGAGCGTGAACAGCGCCGTCGGCAGGCCGGCGAGGCCGGCGCCGCCCAGCATCTGCTGCGCGAGGAGCGCGCCGACGGTGACTCCGGCGGCGAGCCCCGCGCCGCCGAGCACCTGGCTCACGACGACGACGGTCAGGGTGCGGCGCTGCAGCACGCGCAGCTCGTCAGGAGAGGGCAGCAACGGAGTCTCCCGTCGGTCGGCGGCACCCGCAGCGTAGCCCGCCCACCCACCGAGCCCCGCCGAACAGGTGGTTGTTCACGTTCTGAGTGTTCAGAACGTGTACAACCACCTGTTCGGCAG
>NZ_JBHUWC010000264.1:0-3965 GCF_042670225.1 Isoptericola sp. NPDC057191
GCGTCAGAAGGTCGACGCGGCGGGGTCGAAGTCCTCCGGCAGCGGCGGGGGCGCGTCGACGTCCGAGGCGACCTCGACGGCCGTGCCGGACTCCGCGGCGTCGCGGACGGCGAGCAGGACGTCGAGCACGTGCGACGCGACGGCGCCCGACGCCCGCTCGGGCCGGCCCTCGCGGATGGCTCGCGCCAGCTCGACGACGCCCGTGCCGCGGCCCCAGGTGGAACCCGTGGCCGGGATCGTCTCGGGCTCCTCCTGGCCGTACCGCCAGAGCGTCGAGTCACCGTCGAACACGTTCGGGTCCGGCAGCACGATCGTGCCCAGCGTGCCGTTGATCTCGACGAACCCGGCGCGCGGCAGCGCGTGCTGGAACGAGAACGTCGACTGGGCGGACTGCCCGCCGCGGAACTCGATGAGCGCCGCGTGGTGCGTCGGGACCTCGACGGGGAACGTGGCCCCGGCGCGCGGACCGGACGCGATGGTGCGCTTCTCGAGCGACTTCGAGGACACGGCCTGGACGCGGGACGCCGCCCCGAGCGCGTGCACGAGCGTCGTCACGTAGTACGGCCCCATGTCGAACAGGGGCCCGGCGCCCGTGGCGTACAGGAAGTCGGGGTCCGGGTGCCAGGCCTCGGGGCCGGGCACGTGGAACATCGTGGTGGCCGTGAGCGGCACGCCGATGTCGCCGCGGGCGATGGCCCGCAGCGCGGACTGGATGCCGGCGCCGAGCACGGTGTCGGGCGCGCACGCGACGCGCACGCCCTTCGCCTCCGCCGCGGCGAGCAGGGCCGCGGCCGACTCGTGGTCGGTCGCGACCGGCTTCTCGCTCCACACGTGCTTGCCGGCCGCCACGATCTGGTGGCCGACCTCGGCGTGCGCCGCGGGGATGGTGAGGTTGAGGACGATCTCGATGTCGTCGCGCGCGAGGAGCTCGTCGACGGTCCCCGCCGCGGGCACCCCGTACGCCTGTGCCTGCGCCTGCGCGCGGTCGAGGCGGACGTCGGCGACCATGCGGACCTCGACGTCGGCGAACTGCGTGAGGTTCTCGAGGTACTGCGTCGAGATGTTCCCGGCACCGATGATGCCGACGCCCACGCGGCTCACTTGTCGTTCTCCTGCAGCCAGGCGAGCGACGCGGCGATGCCCTCGAAGACGTCACCGGCGTACGAGTCGAACTCGACGACGCGGATCGCCTGCGGCGCGGCGGCGAGGATGGCGGGCACGTCGACGTCGCCCTGCCCGGCGGGCACCTGGTTGTCGTAGGCGGCCTTGAGGGCGGCGGGCACGTCCAGCGCGCTCTCGCTGGAGGGCAGCACCGTCGCGATGTCGCCGGACACCTCGCCGTCCTTGACGTGGATCGCGACGACCTGCTCGCCGAGACGCTTCAGCACCGCGGGGGCGTCCGCGCCGCCGACCGTGGCCCAGAACGTGTCGACCTCGAGCACGGCCTCCGGGTCGAGCTGCTCGGCGAAGATCTCGAAGACGGGCCGGCCGTCGACCTTGTTCGTGAACTCCCACTGGTGGTTGTGGTAGCCGAACCGCAGGCCGTGGGCGGCCGCCCGGACGGTGAGCTCGTTGACGCGGTCCGCGAGCTTCTTCGCGTCGTCGGCGGTCTGCCAGCGCTCGGTCGGGACGAACGGGTCGATGACGATGCCGATGCCGAGGCGTGCCGCGGCGTCGAAGACGACGTCGGCGTCAGGCGCGTCGATGACGGACGCGTGGCCGGACGGCGCGGCAAGCCCGGTCGCCGCGAACGCGCGCTCGAAGTCGGCGACGCGCTCGACGAACGCGTACGGCTCGACCTGCTCGTACCCGATCTCGCGGACACGGGCGACGGCGGCGTCGAGGTCGGCGGCGACGGCATCCCGCAGCGAGTACAGCTGCACGGATGTGGAGGACATCTGGAGCTCCTTTGACGTGGTCGGTGGGCCGACTTCCGTCGACACTCGTACAGAAGTGCGCAGTGGAGCGCCGGAAGCCACGGAGAGCCTAACCCTCAAAACCTCACAGTGGAAGGTTTTCTTCGTCGCGCCCGATCTCGACCGACGGGCGCGTGTCCGCGGCACGCGCCTGAGTCAACGATGTACCGTCCTTGCGCCAGCGACGGGCAGCGACGCCCGTCTCAGCATCGACCCGGAGGCGCAACGTTGCACCACTTTCCGAGCACCACGTCCCTCACCCGCCGTGCCGTCCTGACGGCCGCCGGCGGTCTCACCGCTGCCGCGGCGCTCAGCCTGACGCCGACAGCCGCGACGGCGTCCCCGCGCGGCTACCAGAACCCTGTCGTGCCGACCAACAACCCCGACCCGGCCGTCCTGGCCGCGGACGGCGCGTTCTTCCTCTACGCCACCAACGGCGCGGCCGGCGCGATGCCGGTGCTGACCTCCCCCGACCTGGTCGAGTGGACGCCGGTCGGCAACGGCATGCCTCAGCTCGCCTCCTGGTGCCGCCCCGGCCGGCACTGGGCCCCCGAGGTGATCGCGGTGGGCGACCGCTACCTGTCCTACTACACCGCCTGGCGCGCCGACATCGACCAGCAGGCGGTGTCGGTCGCCGTCTCGTCGTCACCGGCGGGGCCGTTCGTCGACGAGCGGACGGCGCCCCTGATCGACCAGTCCGCCGAGGGCGGGAGCATCGACGCGTCGCCGTTCCGCGACGCCGACGGCTCGCTGTGGCTGCTGTGGAAGAACGACGGCAACCACGACGGTCTCCCGTCGTACATCTACCTGCAGCAGCTCTCCGACGACGGGCTCGAGCTGGTCGGTGAGCCCCGGCGCCTGTTCGGCATGGACCAGCCCTACGAGAAGTACACGATCGAGGGCGCCTCGGTGGTGGTCCACCAGGGCAGGTACTACTGCTTCTACTCGACCGGCGAGTTCTGGAACGACTCCTACGGCGTGTGCTGGGCGAGCGCGCCGTCGATCACCGGTCCGTGGACCAAGGAGGGCGACGGGCCGATCCTGGCGAGCAACGACGTGGCTGCCGGGTCGGGGCACGGCATGCCGATCAAGGTCGGCCCGCACTGGTGGTACGTGTACCACGCGTGGCAGCCGGACCACGTGAACCAGGACCCGGGCCGTCTGGTGTGGCTGTCCCGGATCACCTTCACCGGCCACGGCCCCGTGATCGACGGGCCCGCGGTGGACAACCCGTTCGCCCCGCGGGTCTGACCGGTCCGATGAGTCCGGCCGGGACGGCGGGTCTGCCCTCCCGACCGGACTCGAACGGATCCGGACGCCCCGCCGCTCGCCAGGAGGAAACCATGGGTCTGATCCATCTCGAGCTCTTCGCCACCCTCGACCTCGTCGCCCAGGCCCCCGGCGGGCCCGACGAGGACCCGGAAGGCTTCCCCTTCGGCGGCTGGCAGGCGCCGCTGATCGACGAGGTGGCCGGGGCGCAGATCGACGCCGCGTACGCGGAGGGCACGGACGCGCTCCTGCTCGGGCGCCGGACGTACGACATCTTCGCCTCCTACTGGCCGCACCAGGAGGGCGGCCAGGACGGTGGCATCGCCGAGCTCTTCAACCGCATCCCCAAGTACGTCGCGTCCCGAGGCAACCCCGACCTGTCCTGGGCGGGCTCCTCCCAGCTCGGCCCCGACCTGGCCGCTGCGGTGCGCGAGATCCGCGACCGGCACGAGCACGTGCGCGTGGTCGGCAGCCTCGACCTGGTGCAGACGCTGCTGCACGAGAAGCTGTTCGACCGCATCGACCTGTGGCTGCACCCCGTCGTGCTCGGCGTCGGGAAGAAGGTCTTCGACGGCGGCGAGGTGCCCACCAACCTGACGCTGCTCGAGCCGCCTGCCGCCGGTCCGAAGGGTGCCGTGTACCTGCACTACGCGCTGGCCGACGGCGTCCCACGCACCGGCGACATGTCCGCGCCCGACCTCGGTCTGACCGAGTAGGCCTGCGAGCGCCGCCGGCCCACGCCAACCGAGGGCCGGCGGCGCGGACGGTCCGGGTCACCGC